>DATABQ010000527.1:0-10698 GCA_036259495.1 Longimicrobiales bacterium
GCCGAACATCACGCGGTAATGCGATGAGTTCGTCACGGCGAAGCCGATGTAGGCGGCGCCCATGGCTTCGAACGCCGCCGGCGTTTGCCCGCCCTCCTGCCACGCGGCGACCAGCTGCTCGCGCAACGCGCGGAAGCCCTCCGTCGCGACCGCCGTGAGCAGCGCCGGTTTGTCGGCGAAGTGACGATACAGGGCAGTACGCGATACGCCCACCCGTGCACCGAGGCCACGCAGCGTCAGCGCGTCGACGCCCTCCGCGCCGATGATGACGAGCGCCTCGTCGAGGAGCGCCCTGCGAAGATCGCCGTGATGGTAGGTGCGTCGCGTCGGTTTCGGCGTCATGAGGTGCGTCCGGGTGATGTCATGAGGTAAATCTGGGCGAAGGTGTTGACAATGTCAACATCATGTCATTATCGTATGTTGACACTGGCAACATCAGGAGATGCGATCATGACTGCGACCCCTGCCGTTCTGCCTTCCACCGCCGCCTTCCCGGCCGGCGGGCTCCCCCGTGAGATGTGGCGTGCGAGCCCGCCGCTCACCGCGGTGGGCGTTCTGATGCTCTTCGTGGCCGGCCTCTCGCTGGTCGGCGTGTTCGCGGATCCGCGCGTGATCACGGGCGCGCCCGCATGGCTGAAACCGTTCAAGTTCGCTGTCTCCACGGCGATCTACAGTCTCACGCTCGCATGGATCTTCACGAATCTGACGGACTGGCCACGGATGCGGCGAATCGTGGGGTGGACGACGGCGATCGTGTTCATCCTCGAGGTCGGACTGATCGACATACAGGCGTGGCGCGGCACGACGAGCCACTTCAACGTCGCGACGACGTTCGACCGCGTGCTGTTCGGGGTGATGGGCACCGCGATCGTGATGCAGACATTCGTCAGCGTTGCGGTAGCGGTCGCGCTGTGGCGGCAGCGATTCACGGACCGGGTCCTCGGGTGGGCACTGCGTTTCGGCATGATACTGACGATCGCGGGTGCGATGACGGGCCCGCTCATGACGCGGCCGACTGCGGAGCAGCTGGCACATGCGCGCGCCGGCGGCGCGATGACAATCGTGGGTTCACATTCGGTCGGCGGTGGCGATGGCGGCCCGGGCGTGCCCGTGACAGGCTGGAGCCGCGAGCACGGCGACGTGCGCGTGGCGCACTTCGTCGGACTGCACGCGCTTCAGGTGCTCGCGCTCATTGCCCTCGCGCTGCGGGGCTGGCGGCGACGCGAGACGGTCCGCGTGCGGATGATGGTTCTAGCGACCGTAAGTTACGCGACGCTGTTCCTCCTGCTGCTGTGGGAAGCGCTTCGCGGCCGGAGCTTCGTCGCACCCGATACGGTGGCACTCGCGTCTTTCGCGATGTGGGCGGCCGCGACGGCCGTCGCAATCGCATGGATCGGCTTCCTTTCAAACGGCCGCGCAGGCGGCTCAAACGCGGCAGAGCACGCACCGCACTCGATGAGGTGACGACATGACACCGGAACGGCTCTTCTCGATCGTGAATCTGGTCGCCATGCTGGCGTGGCTGCCGCTGGTCCTGCTGCCGCGGAAGCGATGGGCGACGACCGTCGTGCCGATCGCAGTGCCGCTGCTGCTCGGCGTCGTGTACGTGGCCCTGGTGACCGGGGGTATCCCGAACAGCGAAGGAGGGTTCTCGACACTCTCGGCCGTGAGCACGCTGTTCGCCGATCCATGGATGCTCCTGGCCGGGTGGGTCCACTATCTGGCGTTCGATCTGTTCATCGGCGGGTGGGAGGTGCGCGACGCGCGGCAGCACGGAATTCCGCACCTCCTCGTCGTGCCAGCGCTGGTCCTGACGTTCCTGCTCGGACCCGCCGGGCTGGTGCTCTACCTTGCGATCCGGTGGTTCAGACGCCGGATGGAATGAATGGCTCCTCAGCGCGGGCGCGCGCGGATATACAAAGGTCGTGTCCCTGTCAAACCTTGCCCTTCGCGCGACGGGTCGGTACGTACAGTACATACCACAACAACGAGGCAGCGGCTGTGAGCAGCCGCCGCGCACCTCCGGGTGTGTGCTCCTTCGACGATCGCTGCGATGTCCCGGGAACTCAGCATCAGCCGGAAAGGCACCAGGCTCCGCGCCCAGGACGAGGCGTCGTGCGTCGAGCGAATCCGTGCTGGCGATGAGCAGGCGTTCGAGACGCTGTTTCACACGTACTACGAATCGCTCTGCCGGTTCGTGGAAGGCTATGTCGCGTCGGCGGACGCCGCGGAGGAGGTGGTCCAGAGCGTGTTCATCCGCATATGGGAGAACCGCTCCACGTGGTTCGTGCGGAATGGTCTCCGTCCGTACCTGTTCCAGGCCGCGCGCAACGGTGCGCTGAATCATCTGAAACATGAGCGGGTGAAGCGCGGCTTTGCAGAGCGGGTGCTGCGCACGAGCGCGCGGCCGGGAGCGGGCCAACCGGCTCCGGGGCCGGAACAGAGGCTGGACGCGAATCTCTTTGCGGCGGCTGTAGCCTGGGCCATGGCGAAGCTGCCGCACCATTATCGCGATGTGGTAGAGCTCCGCGCGAGCCAGCAGATGACGCATGCGGAAATTGCGCGCGTGCTCGATCTGCCGGTGAAGACGGTGGAGACGCGCGCCCGGCGCGGGCTCGAGGCTCTCCGCAAGCTGCTCTCATCCGTTCTCTGACCAGTTGGAACCGTCTCCACAGACCGTCAGACCCGCCGGACCCGTCGGACCCGGGTTCCAGGTTCTGATATGACACATCCAGCCATGTCAGCGCCCATGTCCGGGGTGTGGGTTTGCCCCCTCCCTCCGAGCTGACGCGCCGATCCGCCACCCGATCCACCACCTCCGCCTGTTGAAGAACCATAGTCGAAGCGGCCGATCCGGAACGTGGAAACCAGGTCCGACGATCTGGTTGAAGGGTTTTGTCCCATTCAGTTGTCTCCTCTGTGAACAAGGTCAAAACAACAGGCACCGAATGCACCACGACGAAGAAATATGGGCAGCGATCGAGCGCGTGCTCGCGGGTGACGCCAGTCCCGGGGACGAGCTCCTCGTGAGCCGCTGGACGCGGGAAGACTCGCGTAACGAAGCGGAGCTGCGCCGGCTGGAGGCGGCATGGCAGCTCGCCTCTTCCTCCGGCCGCCGCTATGACAGCGAGGCGGCGTGGGCGCGGATGAGCTCGCGACTGTCCAGTGGTGCACCCTCCGCAGGGCTGGAGCCGGCGGCCGGCGAGCGCCTGCCGCGCCGCACTGGGCGCCGCACCATACGTCCGGCGGCGCTCGCATGGGCGGCGATGCTCGCGCTGGTCCTCGCCGGCGGGGTGATCGTGACGAGCGTTCTGCCGCGTGCGACGGACGCTCCGGCGCTGATGGCGCGCCAGGTCACCACCGGGGTCGGTCAGCGCGCGACGGTGCGACTCGGCGATGGCTCGCGCGTGGTACTCGGCCCGCAAAGCACGCTGGCCGAGGTGGAGAACACGGACGGCGAGCGTCACATGGTGCTCAGCGGGCATGGCTACTTCGACGTGGTGCATGACCCTGCGCACCCGTTCGTCGTGAGTGTCGGCAGTGCCGAGACACGTGTGCTGGGCACGACGTTCAGCGTGCGCGGCTATGCGGACGGCACCCCTGTCGAGACCGTGGTCGAGTCGGGGCGGGTCAGCATGCGGGCAGATGCATCGCGCGAGGCGGTCGTGCTGACTGCGGGGCAGATGGGGCGCATCGAGTCGGACGGCAGTGTGTCGGTGCGCACGAACGTGGATGTCGCGGCACAGCTCGGCTGGCGTGACGGGACGCTCGTTTTCGAGAGCGCGACGCTGGGCGAGGTAGCTGCGACGCTGGAGCGGTGGTACAGGATCGACGTCGCGATCGCCGACTCCGCGATCGCCGCCTATCCGCTGACGGCAACATTCAGGGACGCTTCTGTGGATGATGTGCTCGAGGTCGTAAGCCGCACACTCGGAGTGCGTCATTCATTCGACGGCAGCAGGGCAGAGTTCCGGCAGTAGTGAACGCACCCGCACTCGCTGCGGGTACCAGCCAAACCATCACGGGAGGCGAAGGAATGCATTACCGAATCCCAGGCAGATCGGGCCTGGTCCTGATCATGTCCCTCATCGCGGCGAGCGCTGCGGTCGAGGCTCAGCAGCAGACCACGATCGCGGCACGTACGAGCGCGCAGGACCGCTTCGTCCCCCCGCTCGACCGCGGCATCGCCGTCGAGCTCGAGAACACGCCACTTGCGGAGGCGCTGCGAATCATCTCGTCATCCAGCGGCATTCCGATCGCGTTCAGCGATCGTCTGCTCCCGGACAGGCGCGTTACCCTGCACTCGCAGAGCATGTCCGCTCGCGCCGTGCTGATGACGGTGCTCCAGGGCACCGGCCTCATCATGGAAGTCATGGATAACGGACAGGTGCTGATCCTGCCCCGGCCGGCCAACGCACCGCGCGTCGGACTGGTGCAGGGTCGCGTCGTGGCTGCATCGGACGGTGACCCCGTGCGGAACGCCGAGGTGCAGGTGGTCGGGTTGCCGCAGGCGCAGACGGCGGTCACGTCGAACGGCGGCGCCTACATCATCGCCGACGTGCCGGCGGGAACACACTGGGTGAGGGTGACGGCGCTCGGATTCACTCCCGACAGCCAGGAAGTGGTCGTACGGGATGATGAGGTCACGACCGTGAACTTCCAGATGACGGTCGACGCGATCATGCTCGACCCGCTGGCGGCCACAGTGTCGACCGGGACGCTGATCGAGACGGAGCGCCGAGCGCTCGGTACATCGATCGCCGTCTTAACGCAGGAGGAGATCGAGCAGTCCGGCGCAACGGAGCTGATCGAGCTGTTTCAGGGTCGTGTGCCGGGCGTGACGGCGTTCACGCCGAGCGGCGCGAACGGCGCGGGCGGCCACATCCGCGTGCGAGGCGTCTCCAGCATCATGGGCGACCAGGCACCGCTGATCTACATCGACGGTGTGCCGGTGGACAACGGCTCGTCGGCCGGGAACCGTGCCGGCGAGAACGTGCTCGCTCACCCCACGGTGACGAACGCGAGCACGGGTGCGCACACGCGGCTCCAGGAGATTCCGCTCGATCAGATCGAGCGCATCGAGATCGTGAAGGGATCGGCGGCCACGACGATGTATGGCTCCGAAGCGATCAACGGTGTGATCCAGATCTTCACGAAGCGCGGCATTCCCGGGGACTTCCGTGTGACCGCACGCGCGGAGCAGGGCATTTCGAGCGTGGATCTGGGCGACTCTTTCGTCGACCGCTCGCCGTACGCGGACCAGATCCGCACTCTGTTCAAGGAGCCACGGACGCAGCGCTACAGTGTGCTCGCGGCCGGCGGTGAGCGGCGCCTGGCGTACACGCTCGGGTTCGACCACGGCCGCGACGCGGGCGTGATCATGGGTAACGATGCGAGCGAGACGTCGGTGCACGGCTCGTTCAGCACGCTGGGCGGCGACAAGCTCAGCCTGCGGCTGAGTGCGAGCATGCTCCAGCGCACGTATTCCAGCCTCGACTACAGCGCGTTGTTCGACTTCGTCGATGTGAACGCCGAAGTGCCGGCGCCGCCGGGGATCGAGTCGATGCAGGATGCGCTCGAGCGCGGATCGCGCAGCGAAACCGACGTACAGCGCGTGATCGCATCGGCGAACCTGACGTGGCGGCCGCTGTCGATCCTGGCGAACCAGTTCACGATCGGCGTCGACCGCTCGGACGAGCTGCAGCTCACGGCAGGTCAGCCGCTGCGCGATGTGTTCTCATCGACCTATCAGGCGGAGAACATCCGCCGTGACTTCAACCGCATCACGGGACGCTACGTCGGTTCACTGATGTATCCGGCGCAGGGAGCGATAACCTCGACGCTCAGCATCGGCGCGGAAGGCTATCACAGCGAGCTGCGCAACCTGCGCATTCGCGGTGTCGGCCTTCCATCTCCGGGCATTTCGGGTCTCGACTTCGCCGAGACGATCACGAGCGGTGCGTACGCGCCACTCGAGCAGTATTCGGCCATCGCTACCGTCGGGATGTTCGTGCAGGAACAGGTCGGCCTGTGGGACCGCCTGTACCTGACCGGCGGGCTGCGCGCGGACGGCAGCTCGGCTTTCGGTGATGACTTCGGACTTCAGGTCTACCCGAAGATCTCGGCGGCGTACGTTGTCGAGCCGACCGATTGGTGGTCCGGCAAGCTGCGTGCGGCGTGGGGCCGCTCCGGCAAGCTGCCGACCGCGTTCGCGAAGGTGCAGACGTACTCGCTCGGCCGCGGCACCTACTACGACCGGCCGACCATCTCGCTCGACGACTACGGCAACCCGGACCTCAAGCCGGAAGTCGGTACGGAGATCGAGCTCGGTGTGGAGAGCTACTTCTTCGGCAACCTCGCCTCCATCGAAGTGAACTACTGGAGGCAGACGACCGAGGACGCGCTGCTGCGCGGCCGCATCCCGCTCATTGAGGGCTTCAACGCCCCGCTCATGAACGTCGCTGCACTGAAGTCTTCGGGTGTCGAGCTCGTCGGCCAGTTCACGCCGCTTCAGAACGCGGCCATGTCGCTCACGCTGGGCGGAACGGTCACGCACCTGATCGACAACGGCATCATCACGGACCTGGGCGGCGACAGCACGGCCTCCCGTGTCGGCAATCTGTTCCTCGGGATGGAAGTCGGTCAGTCGATCAATTCGATCACGTATACGTCGCAGATCAACAACCGGCGCGTGTTCTACGGCAGCCGTGAGCCGAAGACGTACGGCGGCGCGTTCGGCGACTTCCGGTACGGCCGTGTGCGACTGTCGACGAACATGTCGTTCGGTGCGGGCGGTGTCGGCCTGGATCACATCCAGGCGCAGGAGGATTACGCGGCGGGCCTGATCAGCAGCTCGTTCCGCAGCTTCGACCCGCAGGTCGCGGAGGCGCGCTACATCGTGCCGACGGATTTCGTGCGCATCGATGCGATTCGTCTCGCCTACGACGTTCCGGCACTCGTGTCGGGGGTCGAGACCGCGCAGGTATGGCTGCAGGCACGCAATCCGTTCACGTGGGACAGCTGGGCGAACGGTGATGCTACGACGATGTCGCCCGTCGGTACCGCCGGCGGCCAGGCGCCGCTGTATCTCGCGGGCACGCTCGAGCGCGGGTTCTCGACGCCGCGCCACTACTCACTCGGCGTCCGCCTGAGCTTCTGAGGAGCGTATCATGAACGGTCATTTCGACGGGGGATACCCGATGCAGATACAAACGTCCCGCAGAGTCCGCCGGCGGGTGCACGCGCGCCTCGCGGCGATCGCGATGCTCGCGCTCAGCACAGGCGCCTGCGACCTTGACCTGGTCAATCCGACCGTGCTCGCTCGCGACGAGGTCGATCCGAATCTCCTCGTGAACGGTGCGATCGAGAGCTGGATGCAGGGCTGGAACAGCGCCGTGATCAGCGAATGGTACGCCAGCGATGAGGCGGTTTCCACGGACGGTACGTCGGCGTCCAACCGGATGCTCGACGAGACCGGCGATCTCACCGTGAACAGCACCTACTTTTCGGGCTTTGCGTTCGCGGAGATGCTGGACGGTCGCGAAGAGACGCGAATCGCTGCCGCTCGCGCGCAGACCGTCCTCGATGCGGCTGCCGACTCGGCGCAGCGTGCGCGCGCGACGGTCGGGCTCCAGCGCGCCAAAGCGTACAACGCCTGGTTCGTCACGCATCTCGCACGACGGCGCGGTGACCAGCCGATTCAGCCGGGCGGCGAGGTGCTCACGGAGCTCGAGCAGTACGAGCACGCGCTCAGCCAGTTCGAGGACGTGATCGTGCTGGCGACGGAAACGACGGACTCGATGCGCATCAATGCGCTCGGCGGCAGCGCGCGCGTGTCGTGGATGATCGGATCCGCGACCGGCGACGAGGCGCGGCTCGAGGCAGCCATCACTGCGGCGGAGGAAGCACTCGGACTCGCACCGAACCTGATGTGGGCGTTCGAGTGGCCGTACGCCTACATCTCGGACTGGTACGTCAACAACTGGGGCATAGCAGCACCGGGCTCGACGTTCGCGGACATTCCGATCCCCGCAACGATCGTCGGCATCCCGCAGGGGGACATGTTCGTTGACGCCGATGCGCTGTGGCTGATCAAGGCGGATGCGCACCTCCAGCTCGGTGAGACACCGGAGGCGCGCAGCGCGCTCGCATCCACACCGCTCCTGCTCACGAACCATGTCGGGCTCGCGGGCCGCGACCCTGACGGCCCGGCGCTCAGCCAGGCCGAGGCGGATGCCTGGGTGGCAACGCTCACGGCGGAAGAGGTGCAGCACGCCATCGACGAGCTCTGGCGCGAGAACTTCTATCTGCGCGGCGACCGCAATGTCGACGATTCCGGTGCGCCGATCTTCCCGATTCCGCTCCCGCCGAACGCGCTGGAGGTAGAGTGATGATGAGGACTGAAGCCATGAAGAGATCCGGCCGTCTCCTGCGGACGGGTGGGCTGCTTGCCGTGCTGGTCGCGACCAGCGGCTGCGCCGATCCGCTTTCCCCGGAGCGCGATTTCCTGATCCGCACGCCAGCGCGCCGCACCACGGCGGCCGTTCCTGTGGTCTACCAGCCATCGCCGTCATCGACGGCGCCGCTCGCGTTCGAGTGGTCACCGGCTGAAGGCGCGGACAGTTACACGATTACGTTCTGGCAGGGCGAAGACGAGGCGGAGGTCGAGCGTCTCGAGGCCGATTTCTCCTCGCCTCTCATCACGTTCGATGTGACATCGCCGACGATCACGGAGGTGCCCGTGAATCCGGAGAACCCGGACGATCCGCGGCGCGTCCGTATCGTGCGCCATGAGGTGCCGCTCAGCGATGTCGCGGCGGCGCTCCAGCAAGCCGGCATCCAGCCCGACGCGGGGCGCACATACACTCTGCTGTCCGTGTTCGCGAAGAACGGCGGCGATGAGTGGCGCAGCTCGTCGCTGACACCGGTGATCTTCGAGTTGAAGCCATGACGGAGCGCGCTCCGCGCCGGTGGCTCGTTGCCGGCGCCACTGCCCTGGTGCTGAGCGCGACGGGTGCCGGCGCGCGAGCGCAGCAGGTCGACAGTGCAGGTGAATCGACGGTACCGAAGGCAGAGGGATCACAGCTTCCGCTCGAGGCCCGGACGGTGCCGATCGACCGGTCGGAGGGCTCGTGGATGTCGGTGGACGTGAGCCCCGATGGTACGACCATCGTGTTCGACTTCCTCGGCAACCTGTTCACCGTGCCGATCGACGGCGGGGACGCGACGCAGCTGACGGAAGGTCTCGCGTTCGATGCGCAGCCGCGCTGGTCGCCGGACGGCAGCCGCATCGTGCTCACATCGGACCGCAGCGGCAGCGACAACATCTGGACGATCGCCGCCGATGGCAGCGATGCACGCCAGGTGACGAAACTCGACTCCAAACGGACTGAGTCGCCGGAGTGGACTCCCGACGGCGAATACATCATCGCATCGATCGCAAACTTCCACGGCCACAGCACACCGCAGCTCCATATCTTCCATCGCGACGGCGGCAACGGCGCACTGCTCGTGGACGACGAGCGGCGCAAGGGAATCGGTGCGGCGTTCGGTGCCGACCCGAACATGCTCTGGTACGGCAGCCGGCTCGGCGACTGGGACTACAACGCCGACCTCCCGATCTATCAGGTCTGGACGTTCGATCGACGCACAGGTGTCAAGACCGAGCGCTCGTCGCGCTACGGCTCCGGCATGCGTCCGACGCTGTCGCCGGATGGCCGCTGGCTCGTATACGGCTCGCGCTACGAGGACGAGACCGGCCTCGTGCGCCGCGATCTCCGGACAGGTGAGGAGCAGTGGCTCGCGTGGCCGGTCCAGCACGACGACCAGGAATCCGCCGCCACGATGGACGTGCTGCCCGGGATGTCGTTCACGCCTGACTCGCGCTGGCTCGTCGCATCCTATGGCGGCGGTATCTGGAAGATTCCGGTCGAAGGCGGCGACGCGGTGCGCATACCGTTCAGGGTGCGCACGAACCTCGCCGTGGGGCCGAAGCTGGACTTCGATTCGCGCGTGCCGGACGACACCGTCTTCTACGCATCGCAGGTCCGTCACGTCGTACCGTCGCCTGACGGCAGACATATCGCATTCACGGCGCTCGACCGTCTGTGGGTCGCGAATGCGGATGGCACCGAGCCGCGACGCGTCACGACAGGCGATGCCTCCGAGCACTACCCGGCCTGGTCACCGGACGGCGAATGGATCGCCTACGTCACGTGGGGTCAGGACGGCGGTCACATACGCAGGATCCGGCCTGATGGTGATGATGCGCAGCGGCTCACCGATCGGCCGGGACTGTTCGCATCCACGGCGTGGTCGCCCGATGGCGAGCGCATCGTGGCGCTGCGCGGCTCCGCGCGCGAGTTCCGTCGTGCGACGAATCCGTTCTCCGGCCGGTCAGGTATCGACGCGCTGATCTGGGTTCCTGCCGATGGCGGCGAGCAGCACGTCATTGCTGTCGCTGACGGTCGCATCGCGCCGCACTTCCGGCGCGATGATCCCGAGCGGATCTACATGCACGCGAGCGGGAAGGGTCTGCTGTCGATCCGCTGGGATGGCACGGACGAGCGCGTCCACGTACAGGTCAGCGGGGGCTCCGGCCTCAACGACGTGACGCTCGTCTCTCCCGACGGCCGATACGCGCTCGCATCGCGCAACGATCAACTGTACGTGGTGACGATTCCGCCGCTCGGCGCGGAG
>DATABQ010000528.1:0-2789 GCA_036259495.1 Longimicrobiales bacterium
CCTCGGAGCGGGCGGACGATGCGGCGCAGGATGGCAGCGGTGCTGTCGGCGGCGTGATCGGCCGGCGCCAGCAGGGAGTACTGTCGCGTCTGTCGGGATTCGAGGTCGACGCCAGCCCGCTCACCGGACCGCTCTCGATCACCGCGCGCCAGGTAGTCCTGAACGAGGCTGGCGGTGGCCGCTTCGCACGGGCGGAACGCGTCACCGCACAGCTGAGCACGGACGCGCTCCGCAGCGGCGATGTCATTCTGGAGAATGTACGGGTGGTCACGCCGGTCGTAGCGCTGCGGGAGCGCGGCGGTGCGTGGAACTTCGAGCAGGTGTTCGAGGAGCTGCTGAGCGGCCCGAATGGAGACCCGGGCGGACGTCCGGGGCGGCGGCGCACGATTCAGCTTCGTGACGTGAGGATCGAGAACGGGACTGTGGATGTGACTCGACCGGACCAGCGGTTCGCGTTCCGCTCCGTGCAGGCGAGTCTCCCTGTGGTGGTGTTCTCGCAACCCGGCATTGCGGAGCCGTACCTGCGCACGGCGTCGCTCACGGCGCAGTTCGTCCAGGCCGAACCCGAGGCGCAGGTCGCCGTCGACATCCGTGACGGCCTCTTCGTATTCCCCTCCGGGACGGTGCGGTTCGACGTGGCGCAAGCTGCCGTCGAAGACACTCGCTTCGCCGACCTGAGCGGTGTCTGGGATCCGACGGATCCGGGTTACGGCGTGACCGCGACCGGCGTGGCGCTGGGCGTGGACCTCGAGGACGTGGCTTTTCTCCTGCCCGAGTCACTGCCCCGTACCGGCACGGCGACATTCGCATTCGAGGTCACTCCTGCCGCACCCGACCTGACGCAGGTGCGATTCACCGATCTGGATGCCACGAGCGGCGCCAGCCGCCTGCTCGGCACGGTCGAGATGCGCGTCGGCGAGGAGTACTTCGAGCTGATCGCAGCCGACCTCCGGGTCGATCCCCTGGCGCTCGAGCTGGTCGAAGGCTTCACGGGTGAGCTTCCCTACGATGGCACGCTCACCGGGACCATTCGCGGTGCCGGCGGCGACATCACGTTCGATCTGAGCGCGCGGCTCTCGGCGGCGACTGTTGCCGAGCCGTTCACCGCGGGCATCACGGGCAGCGTCCGCTATACCGACGCCGGCATCGTCCTTCGGAATGCGGAGCTGGACCTGGATGCGGTTCCGCTCGCCGCGCTCAGTGCCATCGCGCCCGGACTGCCGCTATCCGGCACCGTGACGGGCGTCGTGTCTCTCACGGGGCTGCCAGACACTGCGCCGCTGAACCTCGATGTGCGGCTGGAGCTCGGCGCTGGCGTCGCGCTCGTCGAGGGCACGCTCGACCTGACGCGGGAAGTGGCGGCCTATGACCTGAGCGGCCGCCTCATCGGCGTCGATATCCAGGCGGTTCTCGAGCCGGCCGTACCTCCGGTTTCGCTCACGGCCACGTTCGCACTGGTCGGCGCGGGCTTCGAGCCCGCGACCATGAATGCGACGATCGGCCTCGACGGCCGCTTCACCGGCTGGGAGGCGACGCCGGACGATGAGGTGACGTTCGCCGGCACCATCGCCGACGGGACACTTGCCGTCGACACGCTCCACGGATCCCTCGCCACAGCGAGCGTCGAAGCGAGCGGAACGTGGCGCTTCGTGCAGCCGCAGAGCGGCGCCCTCACGTATGCGGCCGACGTGACTTCTCTCCGGCCGTTCGGGCCCTACATCCCTGTGCTGGGTGATTCCGTCGCGGCAGGAGGCATTCTCGCCGCTGGCAGGCTGTCCGGGACGCTCGAGCGGCTGCGCGTTGTCGGCGGTGTCACGGGCAGCGGGATCCGGGTCGGCGGCTGGAGCGCCACGGAGTTCGTAGCCGAGCACGATCTCGTTTTCGGGGGCGGAGCCCTCCCGGTTGCGGTGGTCTACGCGACCGCCCGAGATGTGGTGACGCCGACGGCGGGCAACTACAACGAAGGGACGCTCGCATTGCAGATGACGCCGCCCGGGCTCGAGTTCGAGTTGAACGCGACGCGGGAGGATGGCGGTCTCGTGGATATCGCCGCGACGGGCGTGCTCCCCGAGGATGGGCAGCGGGAGATCCGCGTCGATCGCGCTCTGTTCGACCTGGTCGAGGACCGCTGGCGACTGCTGCGCCCGGCAACCATCCGCTGGACCGCCGGGGGGCCGGCATCGGTGGAAGGGCTCCAGCTGGAAGCGGAGCGCAGCGAAGGCCGCGTCGCGATCGATGGCATCGTCCTGCCGCTCGCGGACATGGATGCGCAGGTGGAGATCGCGGCGATGCCGGTGGGAGACATCCAGCGGCTCCTGGGCCGCGAGGTCATCGTCGACGGCGTCCTGTGGGCCGAGGGATCCATCCGGGGCGGTGAGCTCGATTCACGAGTCGATCTGACGTTCCGCGTCGACAGCGGAGCCGTTCAGGGCGTGCCGCTCCGGCGGCTGACCGGCACCCTCGCGTACGCAGCGGGCGAAACGCGCCTGGATGCACAGATGGTCGTCGACACGGCCGGCCGGCTGGACGTGGTCGCGACGCTGCCGTCCGTGCTTCGCCTCGGCGGCTCACCCATGTTCGAGCTCGTGGACGGCGTTCCCATGAGCGGCTCCATCACAGCCGACGATTTCGCGCTCGCGCCGCTCGCCGCTACAGTGCCGCAGCTGCGGAACGTCACGGGCTACGCGGACGCCCGTGTTACACTGGCCGGAACCGCCGATGCGCCGCAGGTGGAAGGTACGTTCACCGTTCGTGAGGGCGGGTTTATGGTCCCGGCGCTGAACCAGACG
>DATABQ010000529.1:0-2913 GCA_036259495.1 Longimicrobiales bacterium
CGGCCCATCCCTGAACGGGGGTCCGACGAGGTGCCTTCATCCCGCCCCGACGAGCTGCCTCCATCCCGCTGCGACGGGATCTCCCCGTATCCATCTGAATGTGTTTCCCCCTCCGGCTCTGGCGGCGGGTCCCCCTCCTGCTCGATTCGAAGTTCAGGCTCCGCCTCCGCGTCCATCCAATAGGCTGGCAGATCCGGCGGCTCGGAGGCGCGCAGCTCCTCGAGTCGTGCGCGATCGCGCCTGCGGCGGATGATGAACAGCGCGAGCACGAGCAGTGCGGCGATCACCCAGATGAACGCCGTCTGCGCGAGCACCTGGAGCCAGCCGAAGCGGCGCTTCACATGTGCCCGCCACAGCCGCTCGAACTGCGGCGAGGAGATGACGTAGACTTCGCGCAGCGACGCTTCGAAATCGCCGGACTGCGCCCACACATTGAAGAACCGCTCGAGCGTCTCGGGGTTGCCGAGCGAGTACAGGTACTGCATCGCACTGGCGGAGAGCAGGTATGCGATGCGCGCGTCGGTGGCGAGGAGCGGCCAGTCGAGGGTCAGCGAATCGAGCGCGGGTGCGCGGTCCGTCGCGAGCGCGAGACGCAGCTGCCAGCCTGCGTCTGCGTCGAGCTGGCCGGCCGACCACGTGGCGTACCCCTCGGTGACCCAGCGCGGTACCAGCGCGTCGCCCAGATGGCGTTGGAGCGCGACGTGCGCGAGCTCGTGCCGCAGGATCTGCGGCAGCTCGTGCGTTCCCGTCCGCGACGACACGTACCCCGGAATGACGATGGTCTCGAGCTGAGGCATGGCGACGCCCGCACCCCACTCGGGCGTGCGACCGCCCGTCAGCGAATCGAAACGCGCAGCATCCGGAGCGAGGTACACTACGACGTCACCGCCGCGCCGCAGGATGTCCGGCGGGAGTCCACGGAACGAGAGAGCCGCTTCCGGCGGGAGGAGCGATTGAGCGAGGCGCTCCTGCCCCGGCCAGTAGCGGATGACCACATCGCCGCGTTGCACCTCGCCCTGCTGCGCCGCTGCGCGTACAGCGCCCGCACACAGAACGAGTGCGGCGAACGCTGCCAGCCGAACGCACGCACGGCGCCCGCGCACAGCAACATTCGCCGCTCGACCTGAGCGCGCGTTCATCCCGGCCGCGCCCGCGAGCGCAGCAATGCCTGTCGCCCGATCTCACCGCCGATGTCCGTCACTCCTACGATGCGCTGAGCGTACGGTGCCGCGGCGCGCGGCATGCTCGCGATCACGCTCGACGCCTCATCCTGCGCGAGCGTGCTTCCGCCGACCTCCGCGATTGCCCGCAGCCCTTCCGCACCATCGCGCCCCATACCCGTGAGCACCACACCGACACTCCAGGGGCCAAATGTTCGTGCGACAGCCCTGAACAGAACATCGGCGGCCGGCCTCACGTTCCAGACGGGCGCGGCATCGCTCAGCACGATGCGCGCTGCGCCCCCGTCGCGCTGCAGGTCCAGATGCGATCCGCCAGGCGCGAGATACACCACACCCTCGTGCACGAGCTCGCCGTGTTCCGCTTCCCGCACGGGCAGTGGGCTCATGCTGTCGAGGCGCCGGGCGAACGCGGTCGTGAACAGCGGCGGCATGTGCTGCACGATGAACACCGCGGCCGGCAGGCTGGCTGCGAGCCGCGGCACCACATCGGCGAGCGCGCGCGGCCCCCCGGTCGACGCTCCGATCGCAACTGCACACCGCGCAGCCGGTGCATGATCCTCCGGCTGCCGCGCCTTGTCCTTTGACATCTGAAGGCGGCGAGGAAGGTTCAGCAGGTGTGCGACGGAAGCGGCACGGAGCGCCAGGTAGAGCCGCGACCTGAACGCGGCCGCCTCTTCGATGGAGCTGCCGTTCGGCTTCGCGACGAACTCGACCGCGCCGGACACCATCGCGTTCAGCGCCGGGTCCGCCAGGCTGCGATCATGCGCGGAGATGATCACCACAGGCCGCGGCGCTTCGCTGAGCACGTAATCGAGCGCCTCGACTCCCCCGAGATCCGGCATCGCGAGGTCGAGCGTGATGATGTCCGGATCCAGCTCGTGCACCATCCGGATGACCTGGTATCCCGATGCCGCTTCGCCGACAACCTCGAAGCTCCCGCTGTGCGTGATCTGCTCGCGCAGCATCGTGCGCATCAGCTCGCTGTCGTCCGCGATCAGCACGCGGCGCACGGGACGCTCAGAGGAAGACATCGTCATGATTCACGGAAGTGACGAGCAGCTGGCCATCTGTGGTACGCAGGAATACGGAGCGGCCGTAGCTCCCGAGGACGTCCTCGGCCTGTACGGCAATGCCTATGCTCTCCAGAGCGTCATGGGCGGCGTCCACGTTGCGGCGGCCGAGCTTCAATCCCTCCCGGTCGAGAATGTCGCGGAACATGGACGCACCGCCCGCCAGCCGCGCGTGCAGCCGCTTCCGCGAGGCGCCCCGCGTCTCCATCATCTCGACGAGCGACGCGACGGCCGTCGTCGCGAAGCGGCCGGGCGGTGCATCGCGCCGCCCGGTGTCCGGGTGCGGGAGCATGGCATGCGCCAGGCCGCCGATGCGCGCCCGTGGGTCGTACAGCGCGATCGCGACGCATGACCCGAGTCCCACGGTGAACAGGAGGCTCGCGCCGTCCGCCACCTTCACGTCACCGATGTGCACCGGCACGTGATCCGAGGCCTCCGCACGGAACTCCGCCAGCGAGCGGCGCGAGCGTCGTGTCTTCTCGATCATGCTCTGCGGAAGATACGCTGCCGGTTCGCCAGCGAATGAAAGAGGCCTGCCGGTGAGCCGAAGAGCGCTTCGACCTTGCCGAGCACGAGAATGCCGCCCGGCGCGAGCGCTTCGTGGAACCGCTCGAACAGCCGTTCCTGCACCGCCCGCTCGAAGTAGATGATGACGTTGCGGC
>DATABQ010000530.1:0-1524 GCA_036259495.1 Longimicrobiales bacterium
CATCTGACCTGGTTATGACTTTCGCAAGGGTGCACGGCCCGTGCCCTGTCAAAGTTACGCGGCCGGCTCCCACCATTTGATCCCGCCGTGCCGCGAAAGGTTCCTCGAACATCGTCCCCGCGGGCCATGGAAGTGCCCCGCCGGTCATGCGGTATTCAGGGCAACCAGTGTCGAGGCGCGCGGTGCGCCATCGCACATCGATACAGGCGGGGTCTGCATTCATGCTTGCACAGATCATAAGCGGCGCGGTGCTCGGCGTCGACGCGTACCTGGTCCGTGTCGAGGTCGACCTCGGCCGCGGGCTGCCATGCATCACTGTCGTCGGTCTGCCCGAGAGCGCGGTGCGCGAAGGGCGCGAGCGCGTGCTCTCTGCACTGCATAATGAGGGCTTCAAGGTGCCGCCCCGGCGGATCACGATCAATCTCGCGCCCGCTGATATCCCGAAATCAGGAAGCGCGTACGACCTGCCGCTCGCGCTCGGCATCCTTAGCGCAGCCGGTGAGCTCGGGTCCCCAGCGCTCCAGCATGTCTGCATTGTGGGCGAGCTGGGGCTCGATGGATCCGTGCGACCGGTGCGCGGCGTTCTGCCGATCGCCGCGCGCTGCCGCGAGGACGGGATCCGTGTTCTGATCTGTCCACCGGCGAACGCGGCGGAGGCCGGCGTGGTGGAGGGGCTGGAGGTGCTCGCGGCACCACAGCTCGGGGCGGCGGTCGATCACCTGCGCGGAATTGCGTTACTGCCGCCTCACGAGCGCAGCGCCTGCGTGCCCCGGCCGCATCCGATCGGCGATCTCGATTTCGCCGATGTAAAGGGGCAGGAGAGCGCGAAGCGGGCGCTCGAGATCGCCGCGGCCGGAGCGCACAACGCGCTCATGATCGGGCCGCCCGGCGCCGGCAAATCGATGCTCGCGCGACGGTTGCCGGGCGTCCTGCCGCCGCTCAGACACGACGAAGCCGTCGAGGCGACGAAGGTATACTCCGTCGCCGGAGCACTGCATGCGGGGCAGGGACTCGTCACCACACGACCGTTCCGTGCGCCGCACCACACGGTATCCGATGCGGGCCTGGTCGGCGGCGGCAATCCTCCGCGGCCGGGCGAGACGTCGCTTGCCCATGCAGGTGTGCTGTTTCTGGACGAGCTGCCCGAGTTCCGCCGCAGCGCGCTCGAGTCTCTCCGGCAGCCGCTCGAAGATGCGATCATACGTATCGGCCGCGCTCGCATCTCGCTGACCTACCCCGCGCGCTTCATGCTGATCGGCGCAATGAATCCATGTCCGTGCGGATTCCATGGCAGCGGCTGCGGCCGGTGCGTGTGCAGTCCGTCCCAGGTCGAGCGGTACATCGGGCGCATGTCCGGGCCGCTGCTCGATCGCATCGACATCCACATCGAAGTGCCCTCCCTCGCAGGTGAGAGGCTCACCGACGACCGCCGCGGTGAGCCGAGCGCCGCCATCCGCAACCGCGTCCTCGCCGCACGCGAGCGGCAGGCCCGTCGCTTCGATTCCGCCGATGTGCACGTCAATG
>DATABQ010000531.1:0-3542 GCA_036259495.1 Longimicrobiales bacterium
GGTGGCGGTACCATGGCGGGTTGCCGGAATTGGAGCGCTCCAAGCTCGTCCGCTCGACGAGCAGCGACAGCCATGGCAGCGCCGGCAGTGACGGCAGTTCCGCTCCGACGATGATCCCCGGCACATCCCACCAGCTTCCCGCACTGTCCTCTGCACCCCATTCGATGTAAAGGAGCAGGGGCATCCCAACCGGAGGCCGGAACCAGGCGTCCACCGCGGCAATCTGATTGTCGTACTCGCTGCCATCGGTATGATCGCCCGCGAGGAACAGCAGCACGTCGACGACGCTCACATGCTCATCCACCGCCCCGATCATTCCCCCGCGCGTCACGCCAAACCCCACGCGTGGGTGCGGTTCGATGGAGCCGCGCGTGAGAATGAACCACGGCCGCTCGACCGGGCCGTTGGCGTCCGACAGTCCGACGGTGATGTCGCCGCGCACCGGACCGAGATGGCGCAGAAACGACGGTAGCCGTATCGGACCGACGTGCACTCCGGCGCCGTCCACCGGGACAGCTCCGCTCAGGACCATGCCGCTCGTGCCAGGACCGAAGCCCTGTATTCTGCGGCCGCCCCACACGCCTACCGGACCCAGACGCGCCACGCCGTACAGCTCATCCAGACGCGTGCGGAGCGGGCCACCGGACGCAACGGCTCCTGCGGCCAGGTACTCGCCCAGTCCCGCCAGCAGGGCGCCGCGACCTGTGGCCGTAGTGCGATCCTCGCGCGGCCGTGCGCCCGTCCAGTTCTCCTCGCCCCAGATGCTGTAGATGCCGTGCGCGACATCGCCGTCGAGCGCGCCCGCTCCGACGGCTCCGCTCGCATGCGTCAGCACGACCCCGCCGGTGGAGTCGCTGCTGAACTCCATCTCAAAGCGACGCAGATATTCGCGCGCACCTTCATGTCCGCTGCTCGCTGCGTTCCGGAACACTGCCAGAGCTTCGGAAACACTGCGTGAGCTCTCGCCCCGGACCGTACCCGGCACCGCCAGCCCCATGGCGTGCAGCCGATCGATCGCATGCACCGACCAGTGATCGGCCGGTACGAACGGGCTAGCCGCGGATTGCGCGATGAGGCCGCCCGTCGGCCCTGGGACCGTGAGGAAGAAGCACACGACGCAGGCAACGCGGGCAATACGGCCCGCTGGAGGATGTTGCGTGAGATCGGAGCGGACGATCACGGAGAGGAGGCGTCCGTATTCTGCAGCTCGACGAAGCGCATCACGCCCTGGGCTATGCCGCGGGCTGCACGCTCCTGCTCCCCGACAATGATCCGGCGGTCGCTCGCGTTCGTCAGGAAACCCGTCTCAATGATCACGCCGACCGTCATCGAGTGCAGCGCGTGCTCGTACCTCCGCGAGTTGAACGCGTAGTAGCCGCGCATGCGACGTGTTATGAGTGGATAGCGTGGAAGCCCCGTCGCCGCACCGTATGTCTCGTTCAGGATCGCGGCCAGATCCGCTGCGCGGCCGGTTCGGTCCCGTCGCGGTGCCGCCGCGCGGTACCCGGACGCGGAGGGGCTGTTGTTGCCGTCCGCATGAATCGCGACAAACACGTCGGCCCAGTAGCCCGGCGGAATCGTCGTCGGCAGAATCGCGACGGTGTAGCCGGCCTCCTCCAGCAGGCGTGCCGCATGACGGGCGATGCCGAGATTGACCTCCCACTCTGCTTTCCCGCCGCCACGCGTACCGTTCGTACGAAGCCGCGCCTGCTCGTCGGGCGCTTCAGCAGCCTTCCAGTGTCCGGCCTGCAGCGCCACGCGTATGGGTCCTGCCGGCCGCGTCCACGCCACGGCCGGTGTGTCTGCGATAGAGGGTGAAGCGTCGCTGAATTCCTCTGCGTCCACGCCCGGCGAACGCTGCGGAAGTGCGAACGCAGCCAGCCCTGCGATGGTCACGATCACTATGGGGATGACAACCGATCTCATGGGCTCATGTGGACGCGGGGAGTAACGACATGCGCAGTATATTATACCAGTCGACGTCAGGTTCCTCTTCAGTCCCGCTCACGCGCTCGACTCATCGCCTGTTGCAACCGGGACTGTGAAGCAGAACCTGGTTCCGCGGCCCTCCGCGCTTTCGACCCAGATGCGGCCGCCGTGTGATTCGATGATGCTCTTCGCGATGGCCAGTCCCAGACCTGCGCTCGCACGTTCCGCACGCTTTGCCTGCCAGAAGCGGTCAAATACATGCGGCAGATCTGCCTTCGCAATCCCGATTCCGGTGTCCTCGATGTGAACCGCTACCTCGCGAACCCCTCCTTCTGCGTACAGAGTGACCCTTCCGCCGCGGGGGGTGAACTTCACTGCATTGCCCAGCAGATTCGAGAGGACCTGCTGAATGCGATGCCGATCGACGAGCACGCGTGGCAGGTCGTCAGGGACCTCGAAACGAAGGTCGAGGCCGAGGTCCGCAGCGCGCAGCGAAAACGTTTCGAACGCCTCGCGCGCGATGGCCGCCAGATCATCAGGTCGCGTTTCCACGGTGAGCCGACCGCCCTCGGCCTTCGACATCTCGAGCAGATCGTCCAGCAGGCGCGTCATCTGAGTGGCACAGCGGCGTATCACGCTCGCCTGTGTGTGGCGCTTTTCCGCCGCGAGGTCGAAATCAGTGAGCAGTGCCGCGGCCATGGTGATGGTGTTGACCGGATTCCGCAGGTCGTGCGACACGATGGACGTGACCTCGTCGCGCGCGCGTATCGCCTCCTGCAACTCCGCATAGAGCCGCGCATTGTGAAGCGTCGCCGCAGCGCGGCGCCCTATGTCGATGGCCAGGTTGAGGTCACGCTCGCTGTAACGACGGCCCGACTCCGCCATTCCGAGCGTAAACACACCCAGCCTGTCTCCGCTCACACTCATCGGGACACGGATCAGAGAGCGCACGCCCAGCTCGCGCGCAAAATCGCCGTGGCGATCGCTTAGCGCATTCCCCACGATCCAGTCTTCCGTGATGTCTGTAATCAGTTCCGGGATACCGCTGGCGAGCACCCGCCCCGCAGGATGCCGGTCCGCCGAAACCGGGGGCAGGTCCCGCTGTGTCGCCTCGAACCATGCGCTGCGTTGCGCGTCTGCATACTTCCACGCAACGCGCTCAACCGTTCCATCCGTGTGCACGGCATCGAAGAGGCAGAAGTCGGCAATGGCGGGCACGACGGAGTCCGTCAGTGCCCGCATCGCGCTGCCGTGATCCAGAAATGAGCCGAGAGTTTCACTCACGCGGGCAAGAAATCGCTCACGCATCTCGCCGTCGCGCAGTTCCTCCTCGATGCGCTTCTGCTCGGTGACGTCACGGCACGCGCCGGTCACGTACGACGGTTCCCCATCGAAGCCGGTGAACGTTTGGCCGCGCACCTCCAGCCAACGCGCGCCGTCATCGCCGGCGATGCGGAACTCCGACTGCACGACACCGCCAACCGCCGCGGCCCGAGCGAAGATGGCAGACAGGTGTGTGCGGTCCTCCTCATGCACCAGACTCAGGAAAGCTGGCAATGTATGCATCTCGTCATCCGAATCGACGCCGCACAGCCGGCGCAGGTTCTCATCTC
>DATABQ010000532.1:0-6158 GCA_036259495.1 Longimicrobiales bacterium
GCGTGGATGTCCAGGTGGCGGAACGGACCGAGTGGGATCCGGGCGTTGCGGCCGCGCTTGGTATCGGCGTGCAGACGCGTCGCTCGTTCCGCCTGATGACGCGCTTTTATGACGGTCCCTCGACGATGGGAGAGTTCTTCCTGACGCCGGAGCGCTACTTCACGCTCGAGCTGGTCGCGGAGATCTGAGGCGCCCCTTGTGCAACCAGGTCAATCTTCCTCGATCATGAAGCGGCGCTCGCGCGTGAGGGTGGTGCCGTCCGGAGTCGTGATCGTCAGCCGCAGCAGCCACTCCCCTTCGCGGAACGGCACAGTCATGTCGCGCACCTGCCGGAACGTGCCGGACGCGTCCGGCGCAGCAGTGTCCTCGTAGCCTACCCGCACCGCATCTTCACCGCCGAACAGCTGACGGATGCGGTCGCGCAGTCCGCCGCGGGTGAGCGGCTCGATCGTAAGCTCCGTGCTGAACGGTGCGTCGGCCGGCATGTTGTAGATCTCGTAGTAGACGCGGAACTCGCCGTTGCGGAACACCTGCGTCGGGGCGAGCGCGAGTCGCGAGTCCCCACGTATGACTCTGCCGCTGTCGCTCTGCTCGGCGAGCATCACGTCGCTCACCATGATCGTGTCGCCGGAGTAGTCGGGCAGCTTCACCTCTCCACCGTAGATCGCGCCAGTGCGCGGATCGGCCGCGTCACGAACATCGATACGGTACACTCGCGGCCCCGGCTGCATCGTCATGCCGAGGTGTGTGCGCAGGATGCGATCGTTCCGGTCACCCTCATCCGCACCGACATCCGCCGGCAGCTGTGCGGTGGTGCGGCTCGTGTTCGCGATCGCCATGCGCATGGTGTCGACGAGTGAAAGCTGCATCCGCACCGCGCGCAGCTCAGGCGGCAGTTCGTCGAGCGGCACGCCGACAGCCATGAGCAGCTCCGTACCTGCGGGTGCGCGGAACGTATACCAGTCGAAATGGAACGGGAGCGCGAGATCGAAGTCCGGCGAATGCGAGTCCGTGTGCAGTGCACGCTCTGCATCTCGGTTGATCTCGGCGCTGATGCTGCGTACCCGCAGCGGATCGCATTGTCCATAGGCGAGCGGCGCCAGCCGGTGATCGAACGCGGCCACGGACGGATCGAGCGCGCACGGCAGATTCCTCATCAGCAGGTAGTCCTTCGAGCTGCCGCCCTGATCGCTCCGGTAGAAGTGGTACGACAGGGGATCACCCGATTCGTCCGTGTAGAACCAGGCGATGTAGTTCTCGAGCGGGGGCGCACCGTGCGTGCGCTCGGGCTCACCGTGCCGGATGAAGATGACCCCGCGATCGTCGTAGCTGGCGCTGGTCTTTCGGAGTCGCATGGCATTTTCCGGTGCGGCGCCGAACATGCCGCGACGGTGAAAATCGCGTGAGGCGATTGCGATGCGGCGGTAGTGCTCCGCAGCCCGCTCGCCACCGGTGAGGCCGGAGAGCGCGCCGCGGATATCCCAGAACGTACGTACGACGGTGCGCTTCTCCTCCGGCGCTGCCATGCGCCACCGGATGGAGTCGATGACTCCGTGCACCGGCTCCGCTTCCTCCCACAGTCGCTTGACCATCGTGGAATCGGCGAGGCTGAGGGCAGCGTCGTACGCGAGTCCGGCCGCCGGCAGACTGTCATCGATCATGGCGAGCGACATTGCGAGCTGCAGGTGCGCCTGTGCGGAGGCGGGTGCCAGCTCCGTGGCGCGTCGTGCGGCGTCCACGGCCTCGATGTGCTCGCCGAGATCCCGCGCGGTCCTCGCCACACCCAGCAGGGCAGTGGGCGAATGCGACGCGGCGGCTGCCATCTGGAACGATGTGCGGGCGAGGATCAGCCCATCCTCATCGCGCGTGTCTCTCGCGTACCGGGCGAGCAGGTCGGTAGCGCCCGGCAGCGACGGATCCAGCGCGACGGCGCGCTCCAGCGCCCGGCGCGCCCGTGACACTGGATCCAGACCCAGGTCGCGCGCGGCATTGATGTGTGTGACGATCCGCCCCGGCTCCCGATCCATCTCGGCCTCGAGACTGAGCGCGTGACCGTAATGCGCCCACGCGTTTGCCTCGTCGAGCCGTGCGGCACGATCGAAGTGGCTGCGTGACCGGCGCGCGTGCGTGCGCTCGCCGGTGATCTCCCAGATGCGCAGTGCGGCGAGCCCGGCAGCGACGCCGGAGATTGCTGCGGCCCGGTCACGCTCCAGGCCTGCGGCCGAGGCGGCGGACCGCACGAACGCCTGCTCCACGATCCGTACCTGCATCGTGTCGCGCATGCGGGATACACGATCACGCACTTCTGCGGGAGAATCCGCCAGAGTCGACTGTCCGTAGAGAGTCGCCGGCGCAAGGAACAGGAGGCAGAGGACCAGTCGAAGCATCATAGGAGGCGATGCGTCCGGGAAACGGGGGCGATGCCGGTTGCGGCGGTATCTACTGCATTGACCTTGCCGCAGGAGCGCCGCTCCGTCCAATTTGTGCTCCTTCGGCAGTTGTCGCCACCGGCTTCCCCCCGGGATACCATGTCGGGTACAGCTCACAGAGCCGCGGGTTCCGCATCGCGCACGGCTGGACAATGCGACCGCTGAGGCGAGTCACGACGGTGGTGTTCGACTGCGATTCGACGCTGTCCGCCGTGGAGGGTATCGATGAGCTGGCGGTGGCCTGCCGCTCGGAGGTCGAGGCGCTCACGGACGCGGCCATGCGCGGCGATCTCCCGCTGGAGGCGGTCTACGGCCGGCGTCTGGAGCTGATCCGACCGACTCGTCGGCAGCTCGAGGAGCTGGCGGCATTGTACGTGGAGCGACTGGTGCCGGATGCGGTCGCGGTTGTGGCGGCGCTCCGGGCGGAAGGAATCGGCGTCCGCGTGCTGAGCGGCGGGCTTCTGCCCGCGGTTGTCGCGGTGGCCGACGCCCTCGGCATTCCGCGCAGCGATGTTGCGGCCGTGGGCATCAGCTTCGATGGGAGCGGGGGCTACGCCGGTTTCGACGAAGTGTCGCCGCTGGCGCGCTCACGCGGGAAGTGTGACGTTCTCGCAGCGTGGCGCGAGGACGGCAACGCTCCGATGATGCTCGTGGGTGATGGCGCGACCGACGCGGAGGCCGCGGACGCAGTCGATGTTTTCGTGGCGTTCGCAGGTGTAGCCGAGCGAGCAGCGGTGACAGCTGCGGCGGATGCGGTGGTCCGCTCACCGTCGCTCGCGCCGGTGCTGCCGCTCGCGCTCGGAGGCGAGACGCCGCGGCTTGAGATTCATCGACAGTTGTTCGACCGCGGCGCAGCGCTGCTCGACCCGCAGTATCGCGATCGACTGAATACCTGAACCCGCAGGACAATGGCGAAGACGCAGAAGAAGACCTTCGGCAGTTTCTTCCTTCCCGGCCCGACGGAAGTGCGGCCGGAGGTGCTGGCCGCGATGACGCAGCCGATGATCGGCCATCGAGTGGCGGAGATGGAAGAGCTGATCGGACACATACAGCCGCGCCTCCGGACCGTGTTCGGCACGAAACGGCCTGTCTACATCAGCGCATCCTCGGCGACGGGTCTCATGGAAGGTGCGGTGCGCAACGGCGCGCGGCGACGCGTGCTGTCGCTCGTGAACGGTGCGTTCAGCGCCCGCTTCCACCAGATCGCCGTCGCGACCGGGCTGCGGGCGGACCCGCTCGAGGTCGACTGGGGTTCCGGTCATACGGCGGAAATGCTGGAGCATGCGCTCGGCCGCGGCATCTACGATGCCGTCACCGTGGTGCATTCGGAGACGTCTACCGGCGCGCTCAATCCGATCGCTGACCTGGCGAAGGTTACGGCTGCGGCCGGTGACGTAGTGCTGCTCGTCGACAGCGTGTCCGGCGCATGTGGTGCCGAGATTCGCGCGGACGACTGGGGCCTCGACTTCGTGCTGACCGGATCGCAGAAATCGTTTGCACTTCCGCCCGGGCTGGCGTTCGGTGTCGCGCAGGAGAGCATTCTCGAGCGGGCGAAGTCGAAGAAGGACCGTGGCGTGTATTTCGATTTTCTCGAGTTCGAGCGCAACATCCAGAAGAACCAGACACCCAACACTCCTGCCGTGTCGCTCCTGTATGCGCTGAAGGCCCAGGTCGACCGAATCGAGGAGGAGGGCATGCCCGCGCGTCTCGACCGGCACCGCGCAATGGCCGAGCGCACCTGGGCCTGGTGCGATGAGCTCGGGCTCGAGATCCTCGTGCAGGACCCGGCGTTTCGCTCGCCCACAGTGACGTGTGTCCGCTGCCCGGAAGGATTCACCGGGCCGCAGGTGGCAACAGCGGTCAAGAAGCACGGCTTCCAGATCGCGACCGGATACGGCCGCATGAAGGACGAGACGTTCCGCATCGGTCACATGGGCGATCATACGATCGACCGCCTGGACGCCTTGCTGGCGGCGCTCAGGAAAGTGCTGAAGCGATGATCGCGCAGGAGACAACTGCATGACGCCCTATCGCGTGTTCGTTGCGGACGCGATTTCCGCTGAAGGTCTCGCGCCACTGCGCGAAGACGAGCGCTTCGAGGTGATCGCGCAGCCGGGTCTCAAGGGCGAGGAACTGGCGCGGGCGATGGAAGGCATGCACGCCGTGATCGTGCGCAGCAGCACGCGCATCACACGTGACAGTCTGAAACATGCCGATGCGCTGGAGGTGATCGGCCGCGCTGGTGTCGGTGTCGATAACATCGACGTGGAGGCGGCGACGGAGCGCGGCGTCGCGGTTCTGAATGCGCCGTCCGGCAACACGATCTCCGCTGCGGAACTCACGTTCGCGCTGATCCTCGCCTGCGTCCGGCGCATCCCGGCCGCCGACCGTTCGATGAAGAGCGGGGAATGGGATCGGAAGAGCTTCACCGGCACGGAGCTGTACGGCAAGACGCTCGGCCTCGTGGGCGCTGGGCGCATCGGCGGCGAGGTTGCGCGCCGTGCACGTGCATTCGGCATGCGCGTGTGCGCGTACGATCCATATCTGACGACGGAGCGTGCCAGCGCTCTCGAGATCGATCTCGCCGACCTGGAGGCGGTGCTCGCGCGCGCCGATGTCCTGTCGCTGCACGTGCCGCTGACGGAGACGACCGCCGGACTCATTGGTGCAGAGCAGCTGGCGAGCATGAAGCAGGGTGCGATCGTCGTGAACGCCGCGCGTGGCGGTGTCATCGACGAGGCGGCGCTCGCAGATGCAGTGCGCATTGGACACCTCGCCGGTGCGGGTCTGGATGTGTTCGCCGAGGAGCCCGCACCCGCGGATCACCCGCTACGCGGGCTGGAGAAGGTGGTGCTTACGCCCCATCTCGGCGCCGCAACCGAGGAGGCGCAGCACAATGTTGCCGTAGAGATCGCCGAAGCGGTGCGTGCGGCATTGGCGGACGGCGATCTGACGCGAGCCGTCAACGCACCCGCGATCGGTGGCGAGGAGATGCGCCGGCTGCGTCCGATGCTGGAGTTGTGCGACCGTCTCGGCCGCATGGCCGCCGCACTGTGCGAAGGCGCCCCCAACCGTGTGATCGTGCGCTACTCCGGTCCGCACGACGGCGCACTGCGACCGATCGCGTCCGCAGTCATCGCGGGAACGCTGCGCAACGTGCTGGGCAGAGGTGCGGTCAACATGGTGAACGCACTGCACATTGCCGAAACGCGCGGCATTGATGTGGAGCGGAGCCGTGTCGGCGCACACGGCCCGTACGAGGAGTTCGTTGAAGTGCGGCTGAGTGGTGAGAGCGGTGATACCCGCGTTGCAGGTGCCGTGGTGGCGGGCCGTCACCAGCGGATCGTGCGGATCGATGGCTACCGTATCGTGGTGCGCGCTCGCGGCGCGCTGGTCATCATCAGAAACAGGGATGTCCCGGGAGTGATCGGCCGCGTCGGCACGGTGCTCGGCGAAGCGGGCGTCAACATCGCCGAATACCACCAGTCGCGCGGGCAGGCAGGCGAAGATGCGCTTGCGGCGATCAGCACGGACAGCTGGCTGTCCGACCAGCTAGTAACGAAACTGTCGTCACTGCCGGATGTGATGGATGTCAGGCAGGTGGATCTGGAGTAGGGGGATGCCGGCGAACCACCAGGGCAGCGGGGGGGCCGGCCACCTGCCCCCACCCCCCGGACGCGGAACCCATTCTGCAGAACGGCGCACACACCCATGCCGGTGTCCCCGCCG
>DATABQ010000533.1:0-10403 GCA_036259495.1 Longimicrobiales bacterium
CATCGCGCGAGGCTGCACTCGCCGGAGTATTGAGGAACGGAGATGGCAATGGCCGGAGTAAAGGTGGCAGTGATTTTTTACACGACGTACGGCACGAACCACGAGATGGCGCAGGTCGCCGCGGACGCCGCCCGCAAGGCGGGCGCAGAGGTGCGCCTGCGGCGAGTGCCCGAGACAGCGCCGAAGGAAGTGGTGCAGTCGCAGGACAGGTGGTCGGCGCAGTTGAAGAAGATGCAGGATATCCAGGAGGTTTCGCCCGACGACATGGAATGGGCGGACGGCTACGTTTTCAGTGCGCCGACGCGATACGGCGGCGCTGCGAGCCAGATGCGCGCGTTCATCGACACGCTCGGCCCGTTGTGGCAGGAGGGGAAGCTCGCCGACAAGACGTTCACTGCGATGTCGAGTGCGATGAACGCTCATGGCGGACAGGAGACGACACTCCAGACACTTTACATCACTGCCATGCATTGGGGGACGATCCTCGTGCCGCCAGGCTATACGGACCCTGTCATCTATGCGTCGGGTGGCAACCCGTACGGCGCGACAGTCACGACCGGCGGTGATGGCGTGACCGATGAGATCCGTGCGTCGATTAGGCATCAGGCAGAGCGCCTCGTGGAGGTCACGGAGCAGCTGGTCGCCGGCCGTGCAGCAGGGTCGAATGGCGGGAGCTCCTCATCATCGCCGGAGCGGTCGAGGGCGCGAGAGCGGGCGGGCTCGACCGCGTGATACAAGGCGCGGGTCGACAGTCTGATTCACGTCTGATTCACCGGCGTAATTGGACGCCAGGTCGTGAACATGCGTGTCAGTCGCGGCCCTGACGCGGCAGTGCGCGCCCCTCGACGCCCGTTTCGATGCGTTCGAGGAGCTCGAGCGCGACCATGATGTCGGGCAGGCTGCCCACGCGCTGCGATCTCAGCAGGCGCAGCGCGTCGCGACAGACCTCGATCGAGGCGAGGCAGCTGCTGCGGAAGGTCTGACGCTCCTCGGGCGTGAGGTCATCGCCCGGCGGCATCTCTGCGTTTGCACCGGCGATCCCCTGCGCGATCAGCACGGATCCGCGGATCAGGGTGCGGCCGAGCTTCCTGCGGTAGTGCGCGGGCAGGCTGGCGAGAATGCGGCCGACGCAGCGCCCGAGCTGCTGTGTGCAGCGATACTCGGGCAGCTCTTCCCACGCGTAAATGACGTCCGGTGTTGCCATGCGGGACCCCCTGGTTCGAGTCCCGCAATGATGCAGTGCTGCGCCGGGCGATTACATGGCTGGTTGGGAGAATCTCAGCTGCGTAGTCCTGCGCCCGAGACCCTCCGCACATCGCCCACATCCGGCGTCTCTCCGGTAACCATGCCCTTCACGACCTCGAACATCACCACCGGCCTCGGCTTGTCGACCTTGAGGTAGACCACGGACTTCGCATCCACTGCAATCAGCACGATGCGCGGATCATCCGGTGTTCCTGAGTTCGCGCCGTCGCCCGGGAACCAGGCCTTCCAGTCCGGCTTGTACAGCTCACGGATCTTCTCGCGATCACCCACCGTGCGCGCGGTGCCGCTCACCGATACGTACTCGCGCGATTTGTTGTCGTAGTACGCGAGATTGATGTTCGGATCGGTCGCGAGCTCGTCCAGCTTCTCGGTGTCGGTGCTGGTCACGAACCAGAGGTCGGCGCCCGCGGCACGCTCCTGCGTCGCCATCGGCCGCGACACGAGCCGGCCATCCGGCCGGCGTGTCGTGAGCATGGCGATCTCGATGTCATCGATCAGCTCGTACAGCTCTTCTATCGTCCTGTTCTCTGCCATCGTCACTCCTTCTGCGGGGAGCGACGAATGGGCGCACGCTGCGTGCCGGTCTTGCAGCGCTGCCCCGTGCACCGCACCTTGGGAATGCAGCCTCACCTCCGCGAGGGCTCGCCCCATGTCCAACCATAGCCGCACTGCTTTCAGCGCCTGTACCGGCCGGCTTCGCGCATGACGCGCGCGCTCCTGCTCGTGCTGCTGGTCGTTGCAGTGAGCGCAGTGGTCGCGCTTGCGGCACCCGGTGTGACCGTGCTGCGGAATCCGCTCGCTGCCAGCGATGGCTGGGCCCGCGCAATTCGACTCGCGGGCATAGTGGCTGCCGCCGCCGGTGTGGCGGGTCTCATCGCGCAGCGCCGGCGTCTCCTTTCCAGCCACGACAGGCATTACGATCCGGCCGTGGCCGCGCTCGCGACAGCGGGCACCATCATGGGCATTCTCGCGCTGCTGGCGTTCCTGGCGCCCGCGACCCGGGAGGCAGGGCCCGCGCCCCCGACCGCGCCGGCAGACCAGTCCAGCGGCGGCGGCACGCAGGGCAGCGCCGAGAGCACATCTCCAGCGAGCGGCCTCGGCGGCGGCTTTGGTGTGGGCGTGTCGGCGCCGAGGGGCGGCGGTGCGCCGGCACAGCCGGGCAGCACCGGATCCGCGGCAGACGATGGCGAGGAAGCCGGCTGGAGCGGCCTCCAGCGTAGTGGAATCATCCTTCTGCTCGTTCTGCTCATCGCCACGGTCGTGATCTGCCTCCGCATTCTGAGCCGCGGCCGGCATCACCCGGACCGCGAGCTTCTGTCCGATGCTGCGATCGGCGCCGCGGATGCCGAGGCCGGCCTGGAGGCATCGCTCGGCGCCGTCATGTACGAGGGCAATGACCCGCGCGAGCAGATCACGGCCGCGTACCACCGCCTGCTCGGAGCGCTAGCCGCGGCGGGTGTGCCGCGCGCGGCGCACGAGGCGCCGCACGAGCATCTGCATCGCGCGCTGGCGCCGCTCGGCGTCTCGCCCGAGCCGATGCATCATCTCACGGCGCTCTACGTCATCGCGCAGTTCAGCGATCAGCCTGTCAGCGAACAGCACCGCGCGGCGGCCGCGGACGCGCTCGAGCGAGCGCTAGCCAGTCTCCGTGCGGCGAACCCGGCTGCCGCGGATGGAACACAGGCGCCACTCGAGCAGTCCTACGCATGAACGAGCGAACATTCCGGCCCGCGAACATCTCCGCAGCCGCTGTCGCAATCGGCGGTGTGCTCATCGCGGTGCTGCCGCAGCATGCGATGAGCATCACAGTGCTCGTCATTGCCGCGATCGCAGCGGCAGCCGGGCTGTATGCACTCGCGGTGAACGCGCCGCCCGCGTGGTGGCGCTCACCGTTCGACGCGGCGCGTGCCGGCGGCCGACGCACTGAACCGGATGACATCGACCGCATCCGATCCAGACTCTCGGGACGGCGGCAGCGGATCGCGCGGGACACTGCATTGCCGCCGGGAACGCTGCGTATGCTTCAGCCGCTGATCCATGTCGCACTCGAACGCGAAGGCATCGAGACCGACGATGAGGCTGCCATCGCATCTGCGCGCACGCTCGTGTCGCCGCTCACGTGGGCGGTGCTCACGACGGAGCCGATGGAGCGGCCCGGCTGGATTCGCACTATGCGACCCGCCACACGCCACACCGCCGATGTCGTGCATCGCGTGCTCAACGATCTCGGCCGCCTGGCCGACGGCAGACGGACACCGCAGCAGCACGATCCCCGCGACCTGCGAGCGACATGACTACGTCTCCGACACCACGACAGTCGCTGTCCACCGACGTCGAGCGCGACGCCGACCGCCCTGTGCACATCGGTGCTCTCCCTCTCGAAGAAGCCGCGCGCGTGGTCGAGGCGATCCTCGATGAAGTGTGCAGGGCCGTCGTCGGCAAGCGCGACGTCATCCGCCTGATCCTCGCCGGTCTCATTGCCGACGGCCACATCCTGCTCGACGACGTGCCCGGTGTGGCGAAGACACTCACCGCACGATCGATCGCCACCGCAGCCGGTCTCAGGTTCTCGCGCGTGCAGTTCACTCCGGATGTGCTGCCCGCCGACATCACCGGCTCACTCGTGCTGGATCTGGTTACGCAACGTCCCGAGTTCCGCGCGGGTCCCGTATTCACAAACCTGCTCCTCGCCGATGAGGTGAATCGCGCACCGGCAAAGACACAGGCGGCATTGCTCGAAGCGATGCAGGAGCGACAGGTGACCGCGGACGGCGTCGCGCACAGACTGCCGCGGCCGTTCCTCGTGATCGCGACGCAGAACCCGATCGAATCGGAAGGCACGTACCCGCTGCCGGAAGCACAGCTCGACCGATTCCTGCTCCGCACGACTATGGGCTACCCATCCGAGGACGATGAGGTAGCGCTGCTCAGCGATCGGATCGATCGTCGCACTGAAGATGTCGGCCTGACACCCGCATGCGATGCCGCGACGTTCCTCGCCGTGCAGCAGTCGCTCGAAGACATCCACATCGATCGCAGGCTGCTCGAGTACTGCGTCGAACTCGTGCGCGCGACACGGATGGAAGCCCAGCTACAGGTGGGGTGCAGCCCGCGGGGCACACTCGCGCTCGTGAAGCTGACGCGTGCCGCCGCGCTGCTCGACGGCCGCGCGTACGTCGGGCCCGACGACATCCGTTCGATGGCCGTGCCCGCACTCGCGCATCGCGTGGTGCTGAGCGATGACGCGTGGGCGCGGGGAACGGCGCCCGAGGAAGCAGTGCGCCGCGCCATCGATCGCGTACGGGTGCCCCACGGCACATGAACGACCACTCCGCGCCCGGCCGACAGCGTGCCGATCCGCGGCTGCCCGCCTATTTGATCGGTGGATTCGGTGCGCTCGTCGCTGCCATCACCACCGGTCATCAGGAGCTCGCTGCGCTCGGCGCGCCATTCCTCGTGCTGGCTGCAATCGGGCTGGTGCGCCGCGAGCCGACGCGACTGCGCGGTTCCGTCACGTTGCACACGGACCGCGTGATCGAGGGCGATGTGATCACCGGCGAGGTTCACGTCGACTGGGACGGTGAGGCGCAGGTCGACATCATGATCTCCGACCTGCGCGGCGTTACACCGATCCAGCCGGAACCGCTGCTCGGCTGGTCACTCCCACCGCGCGGCGGACCTGTTACGCTGCCATTCGAGGTTCGGGCCAGCTCCTGGGGGAGTCACGACGCCGGGACATTGTGGGTGCGTGCGCGACGCGCCGGCGGACTCCTCGCCTGGGAGCAGAAGCTCGCGACAGCGCCGCGGCTGCGCGTGCTGCCGACACCCACCCGACTCGACCGTCTGCTGAAGCCGGCCGCACCGCGCACGATCGCCGGCGTGCACCTCTCGCGGTTCAGGGGACACGGGACAGACTTCGCGGAGCTGCGGCCGTACCAGCCGGGCGACCGCATGCGCGACCTGTCCTGGAGCACGTCCGCGCGACTCGGCGAGCCGTGGGTCACGGTACATCACCTGGAGCGGACGGGCACGGTGCTGCTGTTTCTCGACGCGTTCTTCGGCAGTGAGCACATGAGCACGGAAGCGCTCGCGCGCACCGCGCGTGCTGCGTGGGCAGTCGCGTCGGTGCATCTGAGAGCGCAGGACCGCGTGGGCCTCCTCGCAGAAGGACGCACCACCGCCTGGCTTCCCCCGCGCGGCGGGCGCCGGGCGCGATGGCTGCTACTCGATCAGCTGCTCGCCGTCGGCGGTGCAGCAGAGGACGTGTGGCAGCGCAGCCACCGGAGCACCCGGATCGTCGTACCGTCGGACGCACTGATCCTCGGCGTGACCAGCCTGCGCTCTCATGCGTTTCTCAGAACTCTGCTGCACTACCGCCGCGCGGGACACACGAGTGGCGCGCTCGTCATCGATACCGCCGATCTGCTGCCGGATGCGACGGACCGGGTGGGCGAAGCCGCGCGACGCATCTGGCTGGCGCAGAACGACGCCGCCCGTCACGCGCTCGAACGCGGGGGCGTGCCAACAGCCGTAGTCGCGAGTGAAGGTGTCGGACCTGCGATCGCGATGCTCCGCCGCAGGATGAATTCGTCACGAACCGCGCGGCCGCGAGTGACGGCGTGACGCGGCGGCCGGCCGCAGCGACGTCGTCGCGTGCGTGGCAGCGCATGGCAGCTGTAACAATGCTGTCGGCCATAGTTACCGGCGCTGCCGGTGCTGCGCTGGGCGGAACCGCCGTTCACGTGTACGTCGCCTTCTGTTACATCGCGGTCGCGGTGCTCGCGCTCTTCTGGCCTGTCGCTATTGCTGCGCAGGTGGTCGGTGGGCAGCTGCTGGTCGCGAATCTCCTGCTCGGCGGTGATGCCCCAGCTGCCATTGTTCTGCTGCTCATTGTCGTCGCCGTTGTCCTGACCGCTGAGATGCTCGGCATCGCAGCACGGCTCGCGACGCCTGTGGAGCGCGACACGCGTGACGACCTGCGGAGCGCTGGACTTGCCGCTGCGATCGCCGGTGGCGTGTTCGGAGTAATGCTGCTGGTGGGCACGCTGCCGGGGCCGGCAGGCCTGCCGTCCGGCATCCTGGCGATCAGCGTCGCGGCAGGCGCGTGTGTGTTGCTGGCGATCGTGCTGGTGAGCAGCCGGTTCGCTCCGCACGAGTAGCGGCACGGCTACGGCTGCGTCGCAGATCAGCGGCGGACGTATCGACGACTCTGCCTGATCACCCCCGGGCCTGCAGGATCAGCCGCGCCGCACGATACCCGGACTTCAGTGCGCCTTCGACCGTGCCGCTGTGCTCCGCGGCCGTCGCTTCGCCGGCGATGAACAGTGTGCCCTCGATCGGTCGCGCGAGTCGCTGCGATGCGGTCGCACCGCCGACCACCGCGTAACTGTACGCACCGCGACTGAACGGATCCGCGTCCCAGTCGTGGTGGAAGGTGGCGACGAGCATGGACTCGAGCCGTCGGCGCGTGACGCCCAGCTGCTTCGCGAGCTCCGGCAGAGCTCTCTCTGCCGCACCCTCTGCATTGACCTTCGCCCCCGGCGGCCCTCCGCTCCAGCCGACCAGCACCGGCGTGCGCAGCGGATACTGCGTCCACCAGATGTTGAACGGCGACTGCGGCGTGTGCAGAAACGACAGATCCGTGAGCGATGCATTCGCCGGCACTCCGCCAATGATGTCCTGTTCCCAGAATCGCTGATCGAACAGCAAGGTCACCCGTGCTACGCTCCCCATCGCGATGCCGCCGAGCGCACGAGTGAGCGAGCGCGGCAGCGGATCGATCACCACGTCGCCGGACTGAAGGACGCCCGGCGACAGCGTGACGATCGCGGCACGCGCTTCGAATACCCTTGTCCCGGTTTCGACTGCGACATGGCCGCGCTCCCATTGTATGCGACGCACCGCTTCATCGTAGTGAATGCGATCGCTCACATCGTGAAGCAGCGGCGCGAGCAGCGCGGTGTAACCGCCGATCGTCCGGCCGTGCCTCGCCGCGCTCTCATCCTCTCCGGGATTGCCTGCTTCGGCGAGTGCACGTGCGCTGATACGATCCAGATCCGCAGCGTGGAATCCCTGCACGAACGAGCGGGCGAGCATCCGATCCTGCGCGAGTGATGCGCCGCCCGGCTCGCCATCGAGGAACTCGCCGAACGAGATATCGGGACCCTTCTGCGGCAGCCGCGACATCACGCGCCCGACGCGGGAAAAGAAATCGTCCTGCTTCGTCAGACGCTTCCCGCGCACGCGCCACTGCGTGCCCGCGACATCGTTCACGAGGACGCCCGCGCGTGCTGCGAGCTTCTCCGTGTCTTCCGCGCTGCCGTGCACGAACTCCGCACCGAGCTCCAGCGGCAGCGGCGCAGATGAGTGTGTCACACTCCAGCAGCGGCCGCCGGAACGTTGGCGCGCTTCGAGGATTGCGATATCGAGGCCGGACTCGCGCAGGATGGATGCGGCGGCGAGGCCTGCCGCGCCGGCGCCGATGATAATTGCGTCGTGCATGAAGGTGAGGCATGGCAAGCGGCGCGCCCGGGGCAGCGGGCGCGGGCGGTCGTGCGGGCGGCCGTACCGCGAGGCGATTTGCCTGCGATTCAGTCAGCCGGCACGGTGAACGTAAAGCAGCTTCCTTCGCCGACCACGCTCTCCGCCCATATCCGCCCGCCGTGCGCCTCCACGATACCGCTCGCGATCGCGAGCCCCAGTCCGATGCCGCGCTTGTCTCCGCGCCGCGCCTGCCAGCCGCGCACGAACACGTGCGGCAGCTGGTCCGCAGGTATCCCGGAGCCGGTGTCGCGCACGCTGAAGGCAACATCGCGTGCCGCGGACGCGGCATGCTCGGCCGCGGTGGCCGACACGGAGACGGTGCCACTCTTCGGCGTGAACTTGAGGGCATTGCCCACGAGGTTCGACAGCACCTGGAGCAGCCTGCCGCGATCGGCGCATACATCCGGCACGTCGGGCGCCGCTTCGATTTGGAACTCGACGCCTGCATGCGCGGCCAGCGGTGACAGCATCTCGGCAGCTTCGCGCAGCAGGTCGGCCGGGTGCAGTGTGACCTTTTCGAGCGCCAGACTCCCGCTGTCGAGCCGGCTGGCATCCAGCAGGTCCTGGATCAGGCGCTGCATGTTCTCGGCACTGCGCAGGATGATCTGGAGCTGTCGCGAGCCCGGTGCGCCGGCCGTCTCCCCGCCCGTCATCTCCAGGGCCAGCTCGCTTCCCATGATGATGGTGTTCAGCGGGTTGCGGAGGTCGTGCGCGACCACAGCGAGCATCTCATCGCGCGCACGCGACGCCGACTGCGCCAGGTGGTAGGAGCGCGCGGACTGGAGCGCGAGCGCCGCACGGTGTGCGAACTCCTGGGCGAGCGCCAGGTCCTCGGCGCCGTAGCGGCGGTCCGGCCGCGTTAGGGACAGGATCATCGACCCCATGAGTGTGCCGCCGAGACTGACAGGCACAGCCATGAGCGACCGTGCGCCGAGCAGTCGCAGGTACTCCAGGTGTTCGGGGTTGACCGCGATCGCGGCGATCGCCTCTTCCGTCACCTCCTCGACCATGTAGTGCCTGTTGTTCACCAGCGCCGAGTAGATCGGGTGATCGGGCGGAAACACTTCGGGCCACATGCTGACCGAGTCGCGCAGGACCTGCTCGCGTGCAGGGTCCGTGTGCACAACGGCGACGCGCTCAATGACGCCGTTCTCGACGGTCGAGATCACGCAGTAGTCGGCGAGGCCGGGCGTCGCCAGCACGGCGAGCTGCCTCAGTGTCGTGGACGTGTCGAGTGACGACGCGAGGATGCGGCTGGCTTCGGCGAGGAACTGCGCGCGTTCCCGCGTGCGTTCCGCCAGCTCGCGTGCGGCCTGTTCCTGCTGCAGTCGTTCCGCAGCGTTCTGTGCGGCCTTCCTGTCTGTGATGTCGCGGACTGCGGCCACGCGCAGCTTGCGACCTTCATCCAGATAGTCGCTGCCCTTCAGCTCGACGGGAAACCGTCGTCCATCCCTGTGTATGCCTTCGACCTCGTACGGATGCTGGTAGTTCGATACGAGATTGCTGCGCACGAAATCATGATACTCAGGTGCAATGAAGCCGAACGGATGCAGTCCGATGACCTCCTCGAGCGTGTAGCCGAGCATCGCGGCAAAGCTGGGATTCGCATCCACGACGCGACTGCCGTCGTGAATCACGATTCCCTCGACCGTCGCGTCAACGAGTCGCCTGTAGCGCAGCTCGGCACGCGTCCTGGCGCTGTGTGCGTGATGCCGTTCGATGGCGAGCGCGATCTCGTCCGTGACGGACTCCAGCGCTTCGATGACTGCGGCGGGAGGGAACTCGCGACCGAGCAACACCACGACGCCGGTGATGCGGCCGTTCGTCACGAGGCGAAAGCCTACACCGGCGCGCAGACCATGCTCACGGTACACGTCCTCACATCCGGGCCACAGGTCGGGCAGGCCATCGTGCCAGGTCGTCACACTGCTGTTCGTCGCGACCCGCGCCAGCTCGGCGGATACGAGCGGCACGTCATCCGAGTAAGTCGCCTGGACAGTGACAGCGCCAGCCGCCTGGCAGGCGTGCAGGCACTCCAGGTCCTCGCTCATCATCCAGATGCGGACTAGGTCGGGCTGGAGCCGTCTCACGATCGCGGCAGTGCACCGCTCGAGCATCTGCTGCACCGTATCGCCCGCGCGCGTCACCACCTCGCCGATGTCCGCTGCCAGCTGCGCCTGGACCGTGGCATCCCGGAGATTCTCCTCCATGCGACGCCTGCTGATCGCGGCGCCGACCACTACTGCCGCTGCCGCGAGCGCGTCCGTCTCTACGCCGGACCACGGGCGTGCCGTGACACAGTTGTCCACGCCGATGAATCCCCAGAACGCGCCGTCCACGAATACGGGCACGGCCGCGATCGAGAGGATGTGCAGCGCCTCCAGCCGCGCGCGCATGTCGTCCGGAAGGTCGGACACCAGGGCGGCGAACGGCACCCCGCTGGCGAACGTCTGATACCACTGGCCGGAGGTGGAGGGGTCCAGCGCGACCTGCTGCATGGCTCGCGTTGCCGCAGGAGGCTCGATGCCGGGCGCCGTCCATTCCGCGCAGAGGGTGGCCGTCGTGCGTGGACCGGCGAGAGGAAGGTCGTTCTC
>DATABQ010000534.1:0-7048 GCA_036259495.1 Longimicrobiales bacterium
CCCATCAGTCGGGGTTCAGAATCGCATCGATGCGCGCGCGAATGTCCTGCAGGTGCAGACGCGTCGTGCGATCGCTCGCCCGAGGCAGCGCCCGCTGCGCCTGCGCCGCGAGATCCACCAGCTCACCGCGTGCGAACGCAGCAATGTCACTCTGCGTCGGATCGACCGCCGGTCCGCCGAATCCGCCGCCGGTCGTCGGCTCCGGCGGCGTCATCAGCTCCGCCATCCGGTCGATGTAGGCACGCTGAAGGTTACGGCGATAGACATCGATCGTGCGACCCGCCGCGAGCTCCGACCATACGCCATCGCGCACGTCACTGAACATTTCGCCGAGCGTGTACGTCTGCGGCCCGAGCAGCGCCTCCTGCTCGATCATGCGCTGCATCCGCGACGTGTTGAACACGACCGAGAGTGCCCGTGACTGGGCATTCTGAATGCGGCTTACGGTGGACGGCCCGCCGATCCGGCGCAGGACCTCCTCGTTCAGCATCCACTCCGGCGTCGTGAACGCCTCGTCGATGATGTATTGCACCGCCCGCTCCTGATCCGCCTCCGACACGACACTGTAGGGGTCGCCCGGCTGGTCCGCCGTGCGGAAGTTCCGCTCCACACCGCCTATGATCGTGGCGACGTGGCCGAGGTAGCGGTTCCACTGCCCCAGCACCTGGCCGTACAGCTCCTCCAGCTCCGCGAAGTCCTCGCCGGGCTCGGTCGTCCATTCGACGAGATTGTCCATCGTACGCTTGAGGTTTGCGATGCCGTACTGGCTGGCGAGCACGCCATCATCGCCGAGCGCTTCGCTCTGAGCCGTCGGGTCGGAACCCGTCGAGCCTGCGAAGTAGTAGAGCGGCTCGTCATGCTCGAGCACCCACTGATGCAGCGTGGGCTCCTCTTCTTCCGGCGTATCCGCACCGATGATCGGCCGGTAGCCCCACTCGATCGCCCACTTGTCGTAGGGTCCGATCGCCGGGTAGAAGTTGATGCCCTCATCGCCAGGCTGCGCGATGTAATTGAACCGCGCGTAGTCCATGATGGACGGTGCGGTGCCCATGCGCTGCGTGAACGAGCCCACGCGCAGCGAATCGACCGGATACGCGTTGCTCGACTTCATGTTGTGCTGGAGGCCGATCGTGTGGCCCACCTCGTGTGACGAGACGAAGCGGATGAGCTGGCACATCGTCTCATCGCTCAGCTCGGCACTGCGCGCGTTCGGGTTCGCCGCCGATGTCTGCACGAAGAACCAGTTGCGCACCAGGTTCATGACGTTGTGGTACCAGTTGATGTCGCTCTCCAGGATCTCGCCCGTGCGCGGATCGTGCACGTGCGGGCCGGACGCGTTCGCGATGTCCGACGGGTAGTACCGGATGACGGAGTAGCGTGCGTCCTCCGGGCTGAACTCCGGATCCTCTGCCGCCGACGGCGGCATGCGACCCTCGATTGCATTGCGGAAGCCCGCCTCTTCGAACGCAACGTTCCAGTCGTTCACGCCATCGACCAGACACTGGCGCCACTTCATCGGCGTAGCGGGATCGACATAGTAGACGATCGGCTTGATCGGCTCCACCAGCTCACCCCGCAGAAACGCCGCGGTGTCGCTCGGCTCGAGGCGCCAGCGCGTCACGTACGTTCGCGTCTCGGCTCGATGTGCTTCGCTGCCGTAATCGACCTGATCGATATTGAAGTAGCCGACTCGCGGATCGAAAATCCGCGGCTGCATCGGCCGCTCCGGCAGCATCACCATCGACTGGTTCATCTCCAGCGAGATCGTGCCCGTGCTGGAGTTCGCCGGAGGGCTGCCCGCCTCGTACGTGAGAACATGCTTCACCTCGACGTTCTCGGGATAGCTCTTCACGGAGTTGACCCATGAGCGGTCCGGGTCGAGCCGCCGGACCTGGTACTGTTCCCGGCCGCGCGATCCGAGGCCGAGCACCCGCACATCCGTCGTGAACAGCGGCGTCACATCGATCACGACTGCGCTGCTGTCCGTCGACATCGCCTCGATGTCGAACGCCTGGATCACCGGCTCGAAATGCGCGTTCTGCACCGCCTGGAATATCGGCTGCGCGCTGTCCGCTACCACATCGTGCTGCACTGTGCGCAGCAGAACACGGTCGCCCTGCCGCACCCAGCGCACAACCTGCGTGTTCGCGCGCTGGCCGCCATATCCAATGTCACTCGCTGTGCGTGCGATGCTGGTCACCAGGAGCAGCTCCTGCCCCAGCATGTCGTTCGGGATCTCGTAGAAGACATCGCCGTCCTTCTGGTGCACGTCGAACAGACCTTCGTCCGTGGTCATGTCGTCCGTGATCACGCTGCTGTACGGCTTCATGCCCTCGTCGTCGTCGCCGCCTCGCGCGCTCTCTCGCGACTGAGGCGTGGGCGATGTGGGGCCTGCGGGGCTGGAGGCACACGCGCTCACCGAAAGAACGGCGAGCAGCGCAGCCGGAAGGCGGCGCCATCCTGGCATTCCTGAACTCCTTGCTGGGCGGTCGGTTCGCGGCGAGACGATGCACTGCCGCGGAGGGATAGGGGTAACCTACCACCCGACCGCCTTGCATACAATATGGAGCGTCAGGAATCCACGTCGAACGTGTTGCTCATGATGCCGTAGCCGCCACCCGTCTCCATGGCCTCGGCGCTGGTGGTGTATCGGTACTGCCCCGAGGCGAGGTCGTCCGGCAGAGCCGTACGATAGCTCGCCTCCTGATCCGGCTCGAGAGTGCGGAGCTCCATCGTGCACACGACGTCCGACGGCACCGTCGCCCAGCCGCCGGCGGTCTGCCGCTGGAGCGAGCTGGTGCACAGGTTGTAGCCGATCTGCTCTGTGGTCTCGTTGCGGAGCGTCAGCGTCATCGAGTCACCGGGGGTCGCATTCTCGGGAGCGACCGTCAGGTGCACGTCGTCCGCCGGATCGCTGGACTGCATGGCCGAGCTGCAGGCGCCCAGCAGGATCACCGCTGCTGAGAGGAGGATTCTCATGGCGCTCTCCTGTTTGAGGGTGCGGACAGGTCGTGCAGACACCATGCCGTGGAGCGGCAGGCGGACTATCGGATGTCAGCCGAGTGGATGCGCCAGCTGCGCTGGGCGGCCGACGCGCCGTCCACGACGCTCCTGCGCAGGGTGTATGTGCCGCTGAACGTCTGTGCACCGGCGGGCCCATCGGCATGGATCGTCACAGGCACGGTTACGAAGCGGGAGCCGGCTGCTGCGCCGATGCGCCCGGGCTCGCCGACTTCGACGTGGACGCTCGATGTGCCCGCGAAGCCAGCCGAGAACTCCTCGAAGGACTGGCCGGACGCGGCGCCGTCGTCACTCCAGAGCGCATATGCCCGGCGATAGTCGCCCGCATCGATCGCAGCATAGTATTGCTCGATTGCAGCCAGCGCGGCCTCAATGTCGCCAGCCGCTGACGGCTCAGCGGGTGGGGAGCCGTCAGCCGGCGGCGCGGACGGCGGGGCGACATCGCCGTCATCATCAGCGGAGGGCTCGCCCGGTGATACGCCTCCCGGGGAGACGCGTTCGAACCCGCTGATCCGCCATCCGTCGACGTCACGAACCAGGATCCTCACGGCCTCGCGCACGGCGGACGTGGAGGTATCGGCACTGGTCACATGAATCACAGTGGCTTCGACGCGGCACTGGGCATCGGCCGCGTCTGCTGTGGAGCGCACCTCGATCCGCTGCGGCCACGGGCTCGATACCTGCCTGCCGGGTGCAGACGCCGGATCGGCAATCCACCGATCGAGCAGCTCGGCCGTGACGAACGGCGCATACGCTTCGCGCATCGCGGCCTCGACGATACTGTCGGGGGCGAGCAGCGACACGTGGTTGAGCCGTCGGCCGAACTCCTCGACCACTTCTCGCACCGCCGGATCGTCGCATGCGACGGCATCTGCCGCTGCTTCATCGGCCGGTGGCCCGTCACCACCGCGGCACGCGGCCAGCAGACACATAACGGTCACCAGACGCCTGCCTGTCAGCTGAGCGCGCATCGCATTCACCCTCGTGCTCATCGCCACGGCCTCCTCATCCATCTGCGCTCTGCATCGTGCTGTTCGATCAGGTCGGAGGGTGCGATCTGGCGACCGGCCTCCCACGTGAACTTCATCTCGTTGCGAACCGCCCGCATCTGGATGCGCGACTCGACAATGAGAAATACGCTCGCCTGGAACAGGAGCGCGCCCCCGGCGAGACCGAGGATGATGGGGACCCACGCGTACGATTGGCTCGTCACCGCCACAATGCCGATCGCTACGCTGGTCGCGACGAAGACGCTGACGGCGAGGTAGATGCGTGTCATCGCGCGCTGAAGCAGACGGGCGCGGCGTGTCGCCCGCCGGAGCTGGTCGAACAGCATCGCGCGCTGCTCCGGTGCATCGGCGTCGGAAGTGTCCTTCGCGAGCGACTTGAACTGCTGCGACAGCTCACGCGTGCGTTCGACCGCGCGAGCCAGGCGGTTCCCGGTGGAGATGGTGAGCGAGCCGCACGCCGCGATGAGCACTGCGGGTGTGATCATCGCCGACAGGACGGCCACTGCGCCGGCGAGGTTCGTCGACTGCACCGCGACCGCTTCCTCGCCGATCATCGTCAGCAGGGCAGCCGTGGCATTCAGAAACATGTCACGTGCAGGGGAAGGCCATCGTTGTCATCAATGCGTTCTCCGCCTGGCGCGAATCGAGGCGCGTGTGCTGGACGATGATCGGCACATCCGACTCGAGGATGCTGGCGAACGGCGTGCCGAGCGGAATCGGCTCGGGATCCGTCAGGTCGTTGAAGCGGAGGTGTAGCGTACGCCGTGCGGGCACGGTCGCCTCGTATGGCCCGACGGGCTCGCGATCCGCGTAGTAGATCGTGATGCGGACGCGTGCGTCGCGGTCTGCCGTGTTCAGCATGCAGGCGGTCTCGTGGCTCGTCATCTCAGGCCCCTGTCCGGTGCTGGTGGCCGGAATGTAGCCTTCCGCGATCGCCCATATGGTGTGACCGACGTCCTTCATGCGCGCCCCTCCCGTTCAGTTATCCCGCAGCGCCGGGAGCACGTGCTCCCCGAAATCATCGATGAAGCGCTGCTGGTCCGAATGCACGTTGTGCAGGTACAGCGCTTCGAAACCGAAGTCGCCATACCCGCGGATCCATTCCACATGACGTTCGACATCGCTCGACACGTGCACGAACGCGTGCATCTCTTCCTGCCTCACGAGCCGTGCCGCTGCATCGAACTCCGCGGGCATGCGCAGCTCCGCAAGCACAGCGCTGTCGAAAACGACGCTGCGCCACTGCTGGTGCGCACCCGCGAGTGCGTCCGCATCCGTGTTCGCGTATGACAGCTTGATCTGAAGCACGATCGGCTTGCCGTCTCCGCCACCGCGGCGGAACGCATCCGTGAGTCGCTTCAGCTTGTCGGGTGGAGCGCTCACGGTGATCAGCCCGTCCGCCCATGAGCCCGTCCACTCCGCAGTCTGCTCGGTCAGTGCGGCACCGAACACGCGCGGTGGTGCTGCCGGTCGCGTGTAGAGCCGGGCCTCCTCCACCTGCACGAGCCCGCGATGCGTGACGGTATCTCCAGCCCACAGCGCGCGCATGACATCAACGCAGTCGCGCAGCCGCTCGTTGCGCTCCGGCTTCGGCGGCCACACCTCGCCCGTGATATGCTCGTTCAGGCGCTCACCCGACCCGGCGGCCAACCAGAACCTGCCGGGATACATCTCTGCGAGCGTCGCGGCTGCCTGTGCAATGATCGCAGGATGGTATCGGTACCCGGGCGCGCACACGACGCCGAACGGCAGGTCCGTCGCCTGGAGTGCGGCGCCCAGCCACGACCACGCGAAGCCCGACTCGCCCTGCTCCTCGCTCCAGGGGTGGAAATGGTCGGAGCACATCGCTGCGTCGAAGCCGGCGGAGGCCGCGCGCTGCACGAACTCGAGCAATGCGGACGGCGTGAACTGTTCGTGTGACGCGTGATAGCCGATTGTCGGCACGGCGCTCATTGCGGTGAGCCTGCAGTGGGATAAAGCTCGTAGCGCTCACGTACCGGCGCCCACCCGGCAAGCTCCCGCTCCCATCGCTGCCAGATCACGTGCGGGTCCTCGCCGCGATCGACAGCATCGCGTGCCCACTGCGAGCCGAGCATCTGCGTCATCCCTTCGTTCGTGATGCGGAACTCCTCCGGGTGCATGCGGCGGATTTCCGTGAGCAGCACGAGCGTCATCCATACCGGCTGGTACAGGTCGCGGTCCGTGATGTCGATGTGGATTGCGCGGACGGTTTCTCCGCGGAACGGGACCCAGCCTTCGCCTTCCGGCACGAAGCTCGTCGTGTCGAGAGTGACGCCGGGCAGGTCGTACCGGCTGACAGCGCGCAGCAGCGCGTCGGCGTCCAGCCATGGGGCACCGACGAACGAGAACGGTGCTTCCGTGCCGCGTCCGACAGTGAGATTCGTCGCCTCGAGCAGCACGAGCCCGGAATAGGTGAGCGCCGCTTCGAGTGAGCGGATGTTGGGCGACGGATCGATCCAGGGCAGTCCGGTCTCGTCGAACCACCTCTCGCGGCTCCAGAACTTCGCCGGCACGACGGTGAGGTCTGCGCCAATGTCGTATTCGGCGTTGATATAGCGTGCGACTTCGCCGACGGTCATCCCGTGGCGCAGCGGCACGGGATAGTAGCCGGTGATGGGCTGACCGACATTGCGCATCTCCATCTGCATCAGCGGACCCGCCATGCGGCCTGTGATCGGGTTGGGTCGATCCAGCACGATGAACGGTATGTCCTGCGCGGCCGCAGCCTCCATCGCCATCGCCATCGTCCACACGAACGTGTATGGACGCGCGCCGATGTCCTGCATGTCGAACAGCAGCACATCGACGTCGCGGAGCATGGCCGGAGTCGGGCGCTGCGTGCTGCCGTAGAGCGAATACACGGTTACGCCGGTGCGCTCGTCGATCCCGCCCTCGATCTTCACGCCGCCCTCCACACCGCCGCTGAGTCCGTGTTCCGGGCCGTACAGCGCGACGAGATTCACGAGCGGCGATTCGTGCAGCAGATCGATGCCGCT
>DATABQ010000535.1:0-4588 GCA_036259495.1 Longimicrobiales bacterium
GTTCATCGGCTTTCCGGCGGCGCGGGTGGATCAGCTTCGCGGCAGCGCCGACTTCATCTCAATGTTTCAACGACAACTGTGATGAGAACCGGATGCGGCGTCGATCAGAAGGTGATCTCGCGGAATTCTACTACGCTACCGGGGAGGAAGTCGATAATTGCAGTCCGTGCGACGGGTTCGCCACCAGGCTGCATCGGCAGGATATACCGGATTGTGTCCCGCGCAGGCTGAATATCGGCCGGGACTTCGTAGCGCACCCGCACATGAACCGTAGCGTTCCTATCCTTCGCCCACGGAAAGCTGGACACATAGATGGTTCGCGTGGTAATCAGTCGATCGTCGCTCAGAAGTCCCACGGTGATCGGTTCCTCGAGCGTTAGCTCCCATCGGGCGCTTTGTGGAGCAATCCCAAGTCGAGGCTGCCATAGTCGCGGAACCTCTGTGACTTTTGAGCCCGTTGCGCGCACCACCTCCATGACAGCCTGTTCCGGTGAAACAGGGAACTCCGTGTCAGCATTCTGAGGAACGCCCCACGGGATGAACTTACTGCCATCATAGAGTCGCTCGGATGGCACCAGCTCGCCCCTCGAATCAATTCGCAGGTCCGTGACTCGGGCGGCGACGGAAACAGATGCGACGGGCGCGCCAGCAATGTAGAGCGGAACGATATACTGCGGCCCGAATGCGCGGTCGAAGGCAGTAGGGAAGCTGTCAGCTATCGATTCATACACCCCCTGCGCGAAGTACGCCGGACGCTCCTCGGCGGAAGCAACATCCATCCAGTCTATCGGACCGCCATGCATGTCCCACACGAGGCCGCGCGGCCGGTAAGTGCGAACATAAGAGACAGCCAGTTCAGCTGCTCGCACTGCGCCTACAATCAAGTCGCCCTGTATCGCAGGTTGCGGATCGTTTGTGAACCGGAAATGTCCGTTATCGTCCAGGCCTTCCAGTGCCGCACCGAACACGTAAGCGCGGACATCCGGTTGGTCGTCCGGCTGCGGCCCGACAACGGTGTCGCAGCTAAGAGCAATGCACGAAGTGAATACCGCCAGAGCAACCATTGCCCGGGTTGCCTTACGTATGTGCACGAGAGAGCGCTGCCCGGCAGCCGTTGCGGAGGTAGAGGTTGCGGCGGTGCTCGTTTGCATCCTTCGCCTCCGTTTCACGATTCAGTGTATCAACTGTTCCGATCTCGCCGCGCGGTGTCGCATCACAAACATGAACGGCAACAGCGGCCAGAGCTCGCCGCGACCCAGCATTCCCCAACAAAAATCCGTTGCAAAAGGAACAACAGCGAATCCTGCACTACCGCGACCGGGAACCAGACGCGCCGAACCCACCCCCGCCGCGCACCAACTGCGGCTCTGCCCCTCCGCGGCTCTGCGTGAAAAAGAGGCCACCCGGGCTCCCTGCCAGGCCGCGCGCGCCCGAGCAGCCACCGAGCGCCACGCGCTATTGAGCCGTCATCCGCCGCGCGTGCAGACCCACGATCTCCCAGACCAGCTCGCTCGCAGGATCAGCGGTGCGCCGGATCCGCAGCACGGGCTCCATGCCGGGCTGTAGCGACGGCGTTCCGTCCGGCGTCTCTGCGTGCACGAAGAGCCCGGTCGCATCGATCGTGTCACGCGCTTCCGGGCCCGCGAGGTCGCCGATGTCGACGATCTGCGTCTCGGCGGGGCCGCCGACGGAGCGGCCGTTGATGGTGATGTCCGCGCGGTAGGGCTGCATGCCGGGCAGAACGATGCTGCCGTCGCGGATGACCATGTCGTTGACACTGCGCCCGTTCTCCGGCAGCGCGGTGTAGCGCGCGATGCTTGTGTTCACGAAGGACTCGTCCGCGATCGCGTCGAGCGCTGTGACCATCGCGACGAAGTTGGCCATCCGCAGGTAGTGCTTGGAGGCGTCGCGGGGCCAGGAGCCGGACTCGATGAGCACCGTGCTCACGCCCCAGCTCTGCATGCCATCGCCGAACGCACGTGCATTGTACGTGTCATCGTAACGCGTCAGATGCTGGCCGAGCATCGGTGCCAGCGCTGTCGCAATGTGTGCAGTAAGGTGCTGAGCGCGGACGAAGCCGGCCGTCGGCGTGGCGTCGGCATCGGGTGCCGGGGCAAGCAGAGCGATCGCCGCCATGCGGCTGGAGTCACCCACCCGGTTGCGCGGATTCTGGTCGTGCAGGTTGAATCCGTACTGCGGCTGGTAGCGCTCCTGCGCCTGCTTCAGTGCACGTCCCTCCGGCGTCGACAGCGGTCGGACGTCGCGATTGATGTCAATGCCGAACGCGCTCCTGCGACGGTGCGCATCCGCGCCATCCGGGTTCACCATCGGCAGCGCCAGAATCGTGAGCTGCTCCTGCCAGCGCCGTACGCGCGGGTCGTTGGGGCTGTTCGCGATGAAGTTGAAGAGGTCGGTGAGCGCCCGCGTCGCCGTGGTCTCATCACCGTGCATCTGTGACCAGAACAGCACGCGAGTGGGGCCCGTCCCCGTCTGCACGAGGTACAGCGGCCGGCCGGAGGCTGCATGGCCGATCACCTCGCGGTCGATCGAGGGCGCGCGCTCCACGATCGGCTCGAGCGCACTCCACAGCTCCTGGTAGCCGAGCGTCGGGGCGGGGAAGGCCGGGACGCGATGGGTCCGGTGCAATGCCCTCAGCTCCGCCGTGCGAGTATCCCAGTCCGGGCGCAACGAGCCGCCCGGTCCGAGCATCTGCCAGCTCAGCCGGGCGATGTCGGCCGCGACGGCATTGGCGGTGGCCTCGTCCCGCGCGCCCCGCGTCAGCACCACGAGCACGTAGGGTGCGCTGCCCTCCGGGATGATGATCGCGCCGTCATGCCGGATACCTGTAATGGATCCGGTCTTGTGAGCCACCCGTGTGCCATCCGGCAGCCCGGCCGGGATCATGTCGTTGAACTCCTGCGCAGCCAGCACATCAATGACTTCGTCGCATTGCGTGCGTGGCAGGATGTCGCAGCGCGCGATCGAGGACAGGACGCGGGCGAGGCCGAGCGCGGTGGTGTTGTTGTTCATTCCCGCTTCGTACGCCGGGATGTCCTCGACGCCGCGCAGAACGCGCATGCCGTGCGCGCCCACGCGGTTCGTCGTCTCCTGTATCGTTGTCGCGACGAGTGTATCGATCAGGATGTTCGTTGCGAGGTTGGACGAGCGGACGGTCATGAGACGTGCCAGCTCCCGGAACGAGACCGGCTCGCCTACCTTCTCGTAGAGCGTGTGCTCGCTGTCGTCCGCCGCGGAAAGCGTGTAATGCGATGTGTCTGCAATGCTGCGGAATGTCGCCGTGACCGGCATCGTAGCATCCAGCCGGAGCTCCCCTTCGGCCGCGCGCCGGTAGAGCTCCAGCAGCACGGGCACCTTCATCGTGCTCGCTGCGTGCATCACGACCCGCTCGTTGACGCCGCCGGTGCGGCCCGTCTCGAGGTCGATGACAGCGACGCCGTATTCACCGGTCTCGGTCGCGATGCGATCGCGGATCGCTGCCTCGAGCGGTGCCAGGTCCGACGCGAAGGCCTGCGGCGGCAGGGTCCCTCCTCGCGGGGCGGCGGTATTCGTCGAGGACGCAGGTGTGCACGCGAATGCGGCGAGCATGGGCAGAAGCATGGAGCGACGTCGCATGGGGATGATTTCTCCGTCAGGGGTAGAGCAGGTAGCGCTCGCGGACGCTGGAAAATGGGGCGAGCTGTACGGGCCGGGTTCCGGTGATCTCGACGGCTGTCGCGCCATCCGGCAGCTTCGAACGGACCCGCTCGGTGCCTGCCCGCCGGTCGAAATGTCCCGGTAGAACGTTATCGAGTTCGGGTACAGGTTGCGAATCCCGACCAGCTCCGCAATACCCGCGTGGGCGATGCGCGTTGCCGCACGGCGGTCGCGCTCGTAACTTCGATCTTTCCTGCCGGCTTCATAGCAATGAGGTCCTGAATGGGGTTAGAACTGTCACGTCGCTGCCTCGGCCTGCTCGCCTGCATCGCCGCCCTCTCCGCCTGTGCGTCCGGCACCGCCGTGACGACGGTCGGCGATGATCCGGTCATGACTGCGGAACCGGAGTCCGCGGCGAACCCTGGAGCGGAAGCCGCCGCCGTTGCCGGGACAACTGGCGCCGGTGACGACTGGGCGGAGCGGACGCTTCGCGGAATGACGCTGCGCCAGAAGGTCGGCCAGCTCATGATGCCGCGGATCGGGGGCGAATACCTGCCCATCGGCACCGGCTCCTACGACCGTATCGCGCACTGGGTCGAGGATCTGGGCATCGGCGGCGTCATTGTCACGGTCGGTCCGCCGCTCGAGATGGCCGTGAAGCTGAACATGCTCCAGGAGATGTCCGCGGTGCCGCTGATCGTGAGCGCCGACATGGAGCACGGGCCCGGGCAGGTGCTGAACGCAGGCACGATCCTGCCCTACGGCCTTGAGAATGGGGGTGGAACCCGTTTTCCGCCAATCATGGGTCTCGGCGCCTCGGGCGAGGAACGCTTCGCGTACGAGCTCGGCCGCATCACGGCGATCGAGGGCCGTGCCGCCGGTGTGCACGTGACGTTCTCCCCCGTCGTTGACGTCAACAACAATCCCGCCAATC
>DATABQ010000536.1:0-8675 GCA_036259495.1 Longimicrobiales bacterium
GCCCAGACTTCGGCTACTTCTACTACGGCTCGATCTGGTACGGCGACGAGCTGTGGAACGGTGGCATCATGGCCGACGAGAACGACGACGGCGAGCGGGACCAGATGGACGCTCTGATCTGGGATGATCGCGACAACGGCGGCGCCAACTTCAAGCCGTGGACGCCTGCACGTCATCCCGTATACGGCGATGTCGAAGTCGGTGGTTTCCACCCGAAATTCTTTTCGCAGAATGGCCCGCCCAACGTCCTCGAGCGATGGGCAAGCAGGCAGGCACTGTTCAATCTCGAGATGGCCCATGCGCTGCCGGAGCTCGCGTGGGAGGACGTGCGCGTCCGGCGGGTCGAGCAGCATGATGCGGACAGCGCCACATACGAGGTGCGTGTGCAGTGGAGGAACGACGGTGAGCTGCCGACCGCGCTCAGGCAGGCCCAGCTGGTGAAGATCGTACAGGAAGACATGCTCAACCTGTCCTTCGTGCGTGATACGGCGGCAGCCGGGACCGCGCCGCGAATCATCGAGCCGGACCTGCGTGGCCGCGCCGTATGGAGCGGATGGACGGAGCCGGGTGAGACGAAGACGGTCACCTACCGTGTCCGTGTCTATGGCACCGAGCCGGTTCGCGCCAACCTGCGGCTCGACTCCACGCGCGGCGGCGTGCTGCGGAGGGAGATCACGATCGGCGGGTGATGTCACGCAGCGCACTCAGAGGGTGTAGGAAGGGAGATGAAGGAGATGTCGGAGATAATGGAGATGGCGGCACTCAATTGCTCCGCAGAAGGATACTGGCAGATGATCGGTTCGCATGAATCGGATAAGTACATCCCCCGCATCTTCACCATCCCCATGGTCTCCCTTGCAGTTGTTATGGTGAGGCGGGCCCGCCCGTTGTTCCGCACAGGCGGAGGCCCGGGCCTGTTATCGCAAGGCGCGCCAGCGGACGCACTGGCAGCCGCCGCGATTGGTGGTAATAATTCGAACAGCCGGGCACCATCGCCGGCATTCCCGCAGGAGGCATTCAGATGCTCGTAGTGACGACGCCTGACGTACCGGGGCGCGAGATCGTGGAGACGCTGGGCATGGTGAGCGGCGAGGCGATTCTCGGCGCGAACATCTTCAAGGACCTGTTCGCGAGCATTCGCGACATTGTAGGCGGCCGCTCGGCCGCCTACGAGAAGGAGCTGCGCAAGGCAAAGGAGATCGCAATCCAGGAGATGGAGAACGAGTGCTCCGCGCTCGGCGGAAATGCGGTGGTCGCGATGGACCTGGACTACGAGAGCCTGCAGATCGGTCAGGGCGGCAACATGCTGATGGTGAGTGCGAACGGCACTGCCGTGCGACTCGGGTGAGCGCGTCCTCGTCGCGCGCCGGCGGCCGCAGCGCATCTCTCACCGTGCCGTGCCACGTGAGCGAGCGGTGGCTGCGGTTCGAGGAGCGCGAGCAGTTCGAAGTCCTCGACGAGGACCTGATTCAGCTCGACGTCATGACCCGCGACGATGACGGTGAGCCGTACAAGCTGTGCGAGCTGGTGGTCGCGCGGGGAGACCTGCTGCGGGCCGTCGCGGCGTATGGCGATCCCCCGTTCCGCACGGCACCCGTCCGCAGAAAGACCGCCGCACCGGAGCCGGCCGCCCCGCGACGGAAGAAGCCGTCCTCGGGTGGTGCACCGGATCAGCCGACGCTGACGGAGCCGTGACGCTGAAGCTCACCTCGCTTCCGGATACGGAGCTTGCAGATGCGCTCGCAGCTTGCGGGCTGACTGGCGGCGCCGCTCGACTCGTGCTGGAGCAGGGCCCGTTCAGCGACGACGCCGAGCTGTGCATGGCGGTGGATTCCGTCACGACCACACTGAGCGCGGACGATCTGCGGCAGGCGCTCGAAGCCATCCCGGAGCCGGCCGTGGAGCGCGGCGATCCCGATGCGCACCAGGCAGCGCTGCTCGCAATCCGGCTCTATCGCGAACGATTCGGCTACCCGTTTGTCTCCGGCGTGGATACACCGACTGCCGAGGAACTGCTGATGCGCGTTCGTATCAGGCTCGGCAATGATCCGGAGCCGGAAGGACGCGCGGCCCGGGAGCACCTGCGGCGCCTGATCCGCCGCGGGATACAGAAGCTGCAGGAACGCGATCTCGAAGTCTGACGCGGCCAGCGGTGCGGCGCAGGGTGTGCACGGGACGGCCGGACGGGACCTGAGCCCGGACCGGGAGGAGAGGGGAGGCAGATGGCGCGCCGTATTCCGATCGAGCCGCTGAGGACGCTGGACCAGCACGCACAGCACGCAAACCTCGCGGCATCCGTCACCGCGCTGCGTGAGGAGGCTGCGCGGCTCGCTCGCGGCTTCCGCGGGCGCACGGTCTGGATGATCAACTCGACGGCACGCGGCGGCGGTGTCTCCGAGATGCTTCCCGGAATGATCACGCATCTGCGCGACCTCGGTATCCGTACCGAGTGGGTTGTGATCGAGTCCGACGACGACGCGTTCTTCCAGCTGACGAAGCGGATCCACAACCTCATCCATGGCGATGGCGCGCCCGGTCTGACGGAAGCTGACCGCCACCTGCTCGAGCGTGTCAATCGGGAGAACGCGCAGGCACTCCGCGATGAGATCCGCCGCGGCGACATCGTCATCGTTCATGACCCCCAGCCGATGCCGCTCGCCGGCATGCTCCGCGAGAGCACCGAGATCATAGCAATCTGGCGCTGCCACATCGGGCTCGACATCACGAACGCCGCAACCGCGGACGCGTGGCGTTTCCTCGAGCCATACGCCAGCCACTACGATCATGCGGTCTTTTCCGCGCCCGAGTACGCTCCACCCTACTTCGAGGGGCGGAGCAGCATCATCTATCCCGCCATCGACCCGCTCACGGCGAAGAACAGGCCGCTGCCCGTCCAGGCGACCGTCGCCGTGCTGGAGCGATCGAGCCTGCTCAATCTGCCCGGGCCGCGAGCCAACCCGCCGTTCGAGATCCCTGTGCGCCGCTTCCAGCCTGACGGCGCGTGGCAGCTCGCAGGGCGCCCCGACGATCTCGGACTGCTTACGCGTCCCGTCGTCACGCAGGTGTCGCGCTGGGATCGACTCAAGGGCTTCCTCCCCCTGATGCGCGGCTTCGCGCGGTTCAAGCAGCTGCTGCGCGAGGATCCCGCGCCCGACGACCTGGTCGGCCGACGGCTGGCACTCTCGCGCCTGGTGCTGGCCGGACCCGATCCCGATTCGATCGCGGACGACCCGGAGGGGCGTGAGGTCCTCACCGGCCTCAGTGAGGCGTACCTCGCCTGCGATGCAGACGTGCGGAACGACATGGCCCTGATCGCCCTCCCTATGCATGACGAAGCCGTGAACGCGCTCATCGTCAACGCGCTTCAGCGTGTCTCCACGGTCGCCGTACAGAACTCGCTGCGCGAAGGCTTCGGCCTGACGATCGCAGAAGCGATGTGGAAGGGCGTACCCGTGCTGACGAATTCCAGAGCCTGCGGACCGCGGCAGCAGGTACGTGACGGCATGGACGGCCGTATGATCGGCGACCCGGAAGACACCGATGAGATCGCGCGCGCGTTGTTTGAGATGCTGTCATCCGATCGTCTGGATGAGTGGGGGCAGAATGCGCAGCAGCGCGTGCACGAGCATTTCCTGATTTACGCGCAGCTGCGGCACTGGGTCCGGCTGCTCGAGACGCTCACCGGAGCTGCAAAGGCGGCATGACGATAGGCTACGAAGACTTTCAGCGTGTGGAGATCCGTACCGGGCGCGTGGAGCGAGCCGAGCCGTTCCCCGAAGCGCGCCGGCCCGCGCTGAAGCTGTGGATCGATTTCGGACCCGATATCGGCGTGCGGAAGACGAGTGCTCAGATCACGCGGCATTACTCGCCGGAGGATCTGCCGGGCCGGATGGTGCTCGCCGTCACGAATTTTGCCCCTAAGCAGATTGGCAGCTTCATGAGCGAAGTCCTGGTCCTGGGCGTGCCCGATGCGGATGGCGAGGTGGTGCTGGTGAAGCCCGATCACGATGTTCCCGTCGGCGGCCGGCTGTTCTGAATGCGCAGGAGGTTCACGTGGCTTCCGTCCTGATCATCGATGATGACACATCCATCCGACGCGTACTGCGCACCGCACTGGAGCGGGCGGGTCATCAGGTCGAGGAGGCTGGGGACGGTGCGGAAGGGATGGCGCGCTACCGTTCTTCCCCTGCGGACCTCGTCGTGACGGACGTCTACATGCCCGATCAGGACGGGATCGAAACCATTCAGCAGCTCCGCGCGGAGTTCCCGTCATCGCGGATCCTCGCGATCTCCGGCGGATCCGTCGGCGGAGCATCAGGAACGCTGACGGACGCGATGTTGTTCGGCGCGGATGCGACGCTGGCGAAGCCGTTCACCGTGCAGGAGCTCGTCGCGGCTGTTGCGGGACTCCTCAGCGAATGAGCACGCACGGGACTGACGGCGTCGTCCCGGACGTGTCGCCGGACCTGCCGGGACTGCACTGGCGAGCAGCGCTCGCGCTGCTGCAGCGGCTGCCACAGGCGGCACTCTCGCGCGGGTTCGGGCGAGTGGCCGACACGCCGCTGCCGCGGCCGGTCAGACGCTCCGTAATCGGAGCGTTCGCTCGCACGCTCGGAATCGATGCGAGCGAGGCCGAGCTGCCGCTCGAGGAGTACGGCTCGCTGAACGCTTTCTTCGTGCGGAAACTGCGTGCAGACGCGCGCACATGGCCGCGCGATGATGCGACGATCGCATCTCCCGTCGATGGTGTCGTCGGTCAGCATGGCTCCATCCGCGACGGCACGCTCGTTCAGGCGAAGGGCCGCCGCTATACCGCTGCCGCGCTGCTCGGCAGTGTCCCGGACGCAGCCGCGTTCGAGGGCGGCAGCTTTCTCACGATCTATCTCAGCCCGCGCCACTACCACCGGATTCATGCACCATGCTCGGGCACCATTCCGGTCGCGCGTCACATTCCCGGCGCGCTGCTCCCCGTGAACCAGCCGAGCGTGCTGCACGTTCCCGATCTGTTCCCACGCAATGAACGTGTGATCTGCATCATCGACGGCCCGCTCGGCCGGGCGGCGGTGGTCGCAGTGGGGGCTTACAACGTGGGGCGGATCTCGACAACGTTCGATGAGGAGTGGGCGGGACCGCACGGGTCGGTTGCGAACCGGCGCACACTCGCGCCGGAGACGCGCAGCTACGATCCACCACTCACAGTACGCCAGGGTGATGAGATCATGGCGTTCCATCTCGGCTCGACGATCGTGGCGCTGGTCGAGGCGGGAGCGCGCCTGGAGGCACCGCCGCCCGGGAGCGAGGTTCGCCTCGGAGATGTGATGCTCCGCGCTGCTCCGCGGATCGTGTGATCAGCGCACCACCGCGATCAAGCTCAGCTCCACCAGGAACCCGCGCAGATCGGCGCCGACGGTGGTCCGCGTGGGAAATGGCGGGCGCAGTATCTCACGGTAGACTTCATCGAAATCGCGCCAGTCGTCCATGCTCGCGAGATAGGCAGTGACTGACACGACGTCCTGCAGTGCGGCCCCCGCGGCATTGAGCGCGCGTTCCGAGTTGGCCATGACCTGGCGCGTCTGCTCGCGCACGTCCTTTCCGACGACTGCGCCCGTGCGCGGGTCCTTCGGCACCTGGCCCGAAACGAACACGAGATTGCCTGCGCGCGCGGCGGGGGAGTAGGCCCCGACCGGCGGTGGAAACTCCGCATCCAGCGTGACGGGCGTCCACTGCGTGGCGTTCTTCATCGGCTGCTCTCCCCTGTCGTGTCATGCACGACGTTCCAGTCCATGAGCCGGACCGCACGCAGCGCTCCGGGCGCCGCCACTGCGGCGCGTGTCGAAGGGTACGGCAGGAAGCGCGCTACGCTCCACTGCGACCGGTCCTCCCGCGACTCGACCGATCGTACTGATGCATCGATCGGCAGATCAGGATCGAACGGGAGCACGTCCGGTGTGCGGAAGAGACCGCCGCCGACTGCCTTGACGTGCGCCTCTCGCTGCGTCCATGCGTCGAGGAATGCGCGCTCGAACTGCGCCTGCGGCAGCGACTGCAGCAGCGCGACCGTCTCCGGATGCATGATCCGGTGAGCGATCTCCGCGGCGCGCGCGATGGGACGCACGCGTTCCACATCGACGCCGATCCGAACATCGGCAACCGCAATCACCGCGACGTCACCGGAATGGCTGAGACTGAAGTACAGGCGCTCGGCACCCTCTACGAAGGGACGTCCGCCCGCTTCGCGCGCCAGCAGGACGTCGGCCGCGTCAACGCCCTGATAGCCCGCGAGAATATCCCTCAGCACGATTCTCGAGAGGATGAAGCGGCGTCGCTCGAGCGGTGCGATGAACTTCGCCGAGCGGGTACGCTCGTCCTCCGACAGACACGGTTCACGAGTCTCTACAGAGGGAGGAACGCTGTCGAGCGCGCAGGTCCACACGTGCGTCTCTCGCTCTCGGAGCGTCCTTTTCTGCGGCTGCGATGGCCGGTCGTGCATCATGTGCGACAGGGCTCTCCCCACTCCGTGCGAGGTGTCCAGCGATCTCCCCGGGGGATGACCGTAAGCAATGACATCTCATCCGCGCAAATTTTCTTGTTGCGTATACAGGGAGAGCGATTCATTTTGGTGCGCACCGGAAAGGTGCTTGTTTCGCCTGACCAGAGATACCCTTTGACGGAGACCGTCTATGGCACGCACGAAGAAGTCCGGCAAGAAGGCGGCGGCGAGGAAGCCGGCCGCGAAGAAGGCGGCGCCGAAGAGGGCCGCGAAGAAGGCACCGGCAAGGAAGTCGGCAGCCAAGAAGTCGGCCGCTCGTAAGAGTCCGGCCAGAAAGGCCGCGAAGAAGACAATGAAGAAGTCAACGGCGAAAAAGTCGACGGCGAAGAAGTCTGCCGGCAAGACCACTGCAAAGAAGTCCGCTGCGAAGAAGACGACCGCGAAGAAGTCGACTGCGAAGAAGGCAACGAAGAAGGCAGCCAAGCGGACGGGCGCCAAGCGCGCACCGAATCCCGCCTTCATGAAGGCCATGCAGCCCGATGCGGATCTGGGCGCAGTCGTCGGCAGCACGCCGCAGCCGCGCACGGAAGTAACCAAGAAGATCTGGGCATATATCAAGAAGAACAACCTGCAGGATCCCAAGGAGCGTCGGATGATCGTTGCCGACGACAAGCTCAAGAAGGTGTTCGGCGGGAAGTCACGCGTCTCGATGTTCGAGATGACCAAGCTGGTGAACAACCACCTCAAGTAGTCTGCAGGTGGTGCTGTGTTGGAGGGCGCGTCCGGCAGGACGTGCCCTCTTTCCTTTATGGCATGCTACGTGACGGGAGTGGGAGGCGGAGTGGGAGTGTTGCCGGGAATGGGAGTGGGAGTGGGATTGCACTGGAACGGGGTCGGTCGATGAAGGTGGGAGGGGGGACGGCTGCGGAGCAGGCCGCATCGCTCGGGGAGCGGATCGACGGATCGCGCATCGAGCGGGATGTGCCGCTTGCGCCTTACACGACGTTCCGCATCGGCGGCCCTGCCGATCTGTTGTATCGCGCACGCACGCCCGACGAGCTCGCGAACGCCGTGAGTGCCGCACGCGATCTCGGGGTGCCGCATTTTCTGCTGGGGCTTGGCGCGAACATCCTCGTCGCCGACCGCGGCTTCCGCGGCCTCGTGATCCGCAGCGAAGTCGACGCGATCGATTTCCTCGATGACGGCCGTGTACGTGCAGGCGCCGGTGTACAGACGTTCATGACGCTGATCAACGCCACCGTCTCACGCGGGCTTGGCGGGCTGCACCATTACGTCGGGATACCGAGTACGGTCGGTGGCGCAATCTGGCAGAACCTGCACTTTCTCTCGCCGCCGCCGGAACGCGAACGCACCTGCTTCATCGAGGAGGTGGTCGACACGGCCGATATCCTCACGCAGGAGGGCGAGCGGAAGAACGTCGGCCGTGACTACTTCCGCTTCGGCTACGACTACAGCATCCTGCACGAGCGCGATGACATCGTGCTCAGTGTCACCTTCCGTCTCGACGAGCAGCCGGAATCGGAGCTGCGCCATGTGATGCGCGAGAACCTCAAGTGGCGCGACGACCGGCATCCGGACCTGTGGCTCTATCCCTCAGCTGGCTCCATCTTCAAGAAGATCGAGAACGTTGGGGCGGGGCGCCTCATCGATCAGTGCGGACTGAAGGGCCACATCCTCGGCAACGCGCAGTTCTTCCATAAGCATGCCAACATCATCGTCAATCTCGGCGGTGCCACCGCAGCCGACGTGCGCGCCCTCATTTCGCTCGCGCAGGAGACGGTCCAGCGCGAGCTCGGCTACGAGCTCACGACGGAGATCGGGATGATCGGCGATTTCGGCTGATCGGTGTGTTGACGGCACGTGTGAGTGCCGTCTGCCGCTCAGGTCAGTATCGTTATCAGCTGGATCTCGAAAACGACCGTCGTGGCGGCGGCAGTGGAGCCGTAACCGTTCGGCGGCCCGAGCTCCGGCCGCACCACCAGCTTTCGCCTGCCCTCCGGACGCATTCCCAGGATTCCTTCCGCAACTCCAGGGATCAGCAGGATGACCTCTCTTTCGTGCGGCACACCGCCGACCGTCGATTCTACGCGAGTACCGTCCGGCAGCCAGATCGTGTAGTGGAATCGCACCTCATCTTCCAGCACGACACCACGGCTATCCTGGT
>DATABQ010000537.1:0-4822 GCA_036259495.1 Longimicrobiales bacterium
ACGCTCATGAGCGACGTCGTCTACGCGCTGCGCATGCTGCGCAAGAGTCCGGGCTTCGCGGCGGTCGCGATCCTCACGCTCGCACTCGGCATCGGCGCGAACAGCGCGATCTTCAGTGTGCTGAACGGCGTAGTGCTGCAACCTCTGCAGTACGAGTCGTCGCATGAGCTGGTGCGTGTGGCGAGCAAGTTCCCGACGCTCGGGTTCGAAAAGTTCTGGATATCGCCGCCGGAATACATGGAGCTGCGGGAGCGTACGCGCTCGTTTGCATCGTTCGGCGCGTATCGCACGGGCATGTCGAGCGTGGGTGGCGAGGAGGCGCCTCTGCGCGCGGTGTCGGCGGTCGCGACGGCGGACCTGTTCGAGACACTCGGCGTCCCGGCGCATCTCGGTCGGCCGTTCAACGCGGAGGAGGACGCGCCCGGCGGCGAGAACGTCGCCACGCTGTCCTACGAGCTCTGGCAGAGCGCGTTCGGTGGCGATGCGGACATCGTCGGCCGCCGCATTATCGTGAACGGGAGTGACACGCGTATTACGGGAGTGATGCCGCCGGGGTTCGATGTGGCGGACGCTCGCGTGGAGATCTGGCTGCCGGTCCAGCTGGACCCTGCGAATCAGGAGAACCGCGCGTCCCATTTCCTGGATGTGATTGCACGGTTGAATCCGAACACCACTCTCCAGCAGGCTCGCGCGGAGATGGCGGTGCTGCTGGAGGGCTGGGACGAAGCGAATCCCGAGGCGCACACGCCGTCGCCGGACAATCACCCGATCTACCTCACCGGTCTGCAGGACGACCTGATCGGCGCCACACGGCCCGCTCTGGTCCTGCTGCTCGGAGCGGTCGGATTCGTTCTTCTGATCGCATGCGCGAACGTCGCGAACCTGCTGCTGGCTCGCGCGGAATCGCGGCAGAAGGAGATCGCGGTGCGGGCAGCACTCGGCGCCGGACGCGGCCGCCTGGTTCGGCAGTTCCTGACGGAGGGCGTGGTACTCTCGCTGATCGGAGGTGCGCTCGGTCTGTTCATCGGCTACGCCGGCGTGCGCCTGCTGCTCGCGACGAACCCGCGCGGCATCCCACGCGCTCTCGAGATCGGCCTCGACGCGAACGTCCTGCTCTTCACGCTGCTGGTATCGGTCGTCACGGGCTTGATCTTCGGGCTCGCACCGGCGCTGCATCTGACGAAGCGGACCGTGACACAGTCGCTGCGTGACGGCACCGGCCGCACGACCGCAGGCGGTGCGCGCCAGAGGGTGCGGCGAGCGCTGGTCGTGTCCGAGGTTGCGCTCGCCGTCGTTCTGGTTGTTGGCTCGAGCCTCATGCTGCGCAGCTTCGCTAGTCTCCAGAGCGTCGACCCCGGGTTCGATCCGGACGGGCTATTGTCGTTCCAGCTCTTCCTGCCTGCGACGTCCTATCCCGAGCCTGGCGACCAGGCGGCCTTTCTCGAGCGTCTGACCGAGCGCCTGCGCTCGCTGCCGGGCGTCACGTCGGCCGCGGCGATGAGCGGACTGCCGCCGCGCCGTGAGGTCAACGCCAACGACACCGATTTCGAAGGGCTCGCACAGACGCCGGAGAGTCCCGCGCACAACACGGATTACTGGCAGTTCATCACGCGCGACTATCTGGAGACGATGGACATACCGCTGCGTGATGGCCGGTTGTTCACGTACGCCGATGAGGCGGGCGGCCCGGTTGTCCTCATCAACGAGCGCCTCGCCAACGTGTTCTATCCCGACGTGAATCCTATCGGGCGCCGCCTGCGGCCGCCGGGAGACGATGTGCCATGGCACACGATCGTCGGTGTGGTGAAGGACGTAAAACAGGGCGGACTGGAGGAGCCGACCGGGACGGAGGTGTACTTCCTGTATCCGCAGACCGCCAACCAGATAGGCTTCGCGCCGCGAACCATGAACCTTGTCGTGCGCACGAGCGGTGATCCGAATCAGCTCGCGAGCTCCGTGCGCAGCGCTGTGCGCGATCTGGATCCTCAGCTGCCCGTAGCAAACATGGCCAGCATGAACGACGTGCTGCACGCTGCCGTCGCTGGACCGCGATTCATCACACTGCTCCTCGCCGTATTCGCAGCGGTGGCGCTGGCGCTGGCAGCGATCGGCACGTACGGCGTCATGGCGTACTCCGTCGCGCAGCGGCGCCAGGAGATCGGGATCCGGATGGCACTCGGCGCGCAGGCGTCGAGCGTCCTCGGAATGGTGCTGGGCCAGGGCGTGGTCGTCGCCGCGATCGGCATTGCACTCGGCGTTGCGGGCGCATGGGCGCTCACGCGGCTCATGTCCGCACTCCTGTTCAATGTGAGTGCGACGGATCCGCTCGCATTCGTGAGTGCACCGCTGCTGCTGGCGATCGTCGCGCTCACGGCGTGCTACATCCCTGCGCGCCGTGCTACGCGTGTGGATCCGGCTGTCGTGCTGAAGTCGGATTAGGTTTGCGCCGGGGCCGGTTCACTCGGCCGTGGCAACGGGCAGGGTGAACCAGAACTCCGCTCCCTCGCCCTGGCGGCTCTCGGCGCCGATGCGGCCGCCGTGCGCCTCGACGATCGATTTTGCGATCGTCAGACCGAGGCCGAGTCCTCGGCGGTCGCTCGGCTTCGCCTGCCAGAACCGGCCGAAGATCCGCTGCAGCTGATCGGCCGGAATGCCGGCGCCGGTATCGGTGACGGCGAACCGAACCGCACCGGCTTCTTCTCGTGCATGCAGCGTGATCTGTCCACCTGCGGGCGTGAACTTGATGGCATTGCCGATCAGGTTGGAGAGCACCTGCAGAATCCTGCCGTGATCTGCATAGACGACGGGGAGATCGTCCGGCACTGCAGCGCACAATGCGATACCGCTCGCGGCGGCAACCGGTGCGAGCGTCTCGACCGCTTCATCGGCCAGGGCTCGAGCGGTAGTATCCTCGACGTCGATCGCCAGCCGACCGGTCTCGAGCTTCGCCACATCGAGCAGGTCCTGCACCATCCGGTTCATACGCTCGCTGCTTCTGCGGATGATGCCGGCCGCGCTGGCGTGCGCCGCCTCGTCCGTGGTTTCGAGCATCAGCTCGGCTGCCATGCCTATCGTGCTGAGTGGGTTCCGCAGATCGTGGGACACGATTTTCAGCACCTCTTCGCGCGCATCGGCGGCCTCGCGCGCATCATCGTACAGGCGCGCCAGCTGCACTCGTGCGATTTCGTTCGTGATCACGCGCCGGATGACGCGCGTCAGACGGCTGCTGAGCAGCCCTGTAACGAGCACCGCAGCGCCGAGGAATGCTGCCGCAAGCAACCCGAGCCCTGCAGCCGCGGCGACGACGAGAGCCGCGATGACGGCGGCGGCCGTCGTGAACCTGGCAGCTGAACGCGACAGACGAAGTGACCCGGAAAACGCGATGAGTGCGCATGCAGTCGCAGCGACCATTACTGCGCCGGGGGGTGCACCGCCCCATGGGACGAGGCTGCCTTCGATCAGCGCCATCACCGCGACCGTTCCTGCGGCATCGGCGGCGGGGATCAGGCGGCGCAGATTACGGTGATAGAATCCACGCCGCAGTATCAGCATCAGAATTGCGGCCGCAGTGAGCCAGATGAGCGCGGCTGCAACGTTCACGAGCGGCATTGCGGGCATGCCCGCGAGTGCGGGATTAACCGCGGCGATGATCGTGAACAGCAGGTAGAGCGCGAGGATCAGCGTCCGACCGACGGCGAGCGTCCGCTCGCTCGCCCGCGCCTCCTTCAGCAGCGCAGCTTCGACCGACTCCGCGATGTCGGGCGTGCCGTTCGGCATGGCGAGGTCGAGTTGCACGGCGCGTGCGATGGACGCGGCGAGCAGCTCCTGGGAGTCGGCGTGTCGTACCATCTGTGTGCGGCGCGCTGCTCAGTTCGCGATCATGAATACACTCGTGCTGTCGATCTGTGTGATAGCGCGAACGGGTGTCATGATCGTGCTGAGCTTCTGGCTTTCGCCGCGCCGCACGATCCTCCACACCCACCATCCTTCGTCGTTCTCGAGATCGCTCGCCGAACAGTGGCTTGTGTCGATGATCAGCCTCGCTGATCGATTGTTGAAGTGCATTGGACCACCGGCGTCGATGATGACTCCGACCGTATCCCCTGGCACGACGGAGAATACAAATCGCCGCTGATCGGGAACTGCCCGGGACGGAATGGTCACCTCGCTGTTGCCGGAGCGGAGCCGACCGCCATTGGGGCCGATCATCTGTGTGTCAGGTCGTGCCAAGGTTCCTGTACGTTCGCACGTCAGATATTCGGTTGGTATGCCATGTTCGAGGACTTCTTCGCTGGTGATCTCACCGCGACCGCGCACGCATGCGCTAATGAAGACGAGGAGTCCGATCGTAATGAGCACTCGGCTTAATTGCCAATTTTTCATATGTCCTCCATGGGGTTGGCGTGACTGATCCGGTGCCGCCATCGTACACGCTTCGCCGATGCTGCCGCAGCTCCGTCGGCGTGGGTGGCGATCTCGTCAATGAGAATGGAGAGGTCCACCGCCTCTCGCAGAGGCGGCTCGATACCAATCTCGGCGAGCAGCTCTGTCGTCCTACGACGTACTTCGCGGTCGCTGCCGGAATGCGCTGCAATGGTAGCGGCAAGTTCAGCGGCGCCGACTGAGTCGCCCTCCCGCAGCCTCAGCCTGGCTAGTGCGAACAATGCCTCCAGTGCGAGAGGATCGTTGTGTGCGTCCGCGGCGATACGTACGGCGCGGTGCAGCGCTGCGACAGCGCCAGCATCATCGCCCTCGAGCATTGAGAGGTCGGCGAGGCTCACGAGTGTAAGGCCTGCCATGCTCTGGTAGCCCATTCTCTCGC
>DATABQ010000538.1:0-3749 GCA_036259495.1 Longimicrobiales bacterium
CGCACCAGCGGGTGGAGATCGCTGCGTCGAATGACGGTGAATCGCAGGCTGCCGAAGCGAAATGTGTCGTGCTGCACTGCGCGATCCGGGGGCGCAGGCATCAGTGAGCGGCATCTGGTTCGGGCGAAATCATGGCGCACAAGGTGCGGCCATCAGGCGAAACCGGCCAGTAGGTGCCCATGCGCGGCCGTTGCCTTTCCGTGTGCCCGTCGGTACAGTGGGTTTAACGAATTCGCTCCCCGCGCTGTCCGCAGTGCTCCCGGGCTGTCCTCCGAAAAACGGCGATCAGGCAGGACTCATGAAGACTGCAAGCATCTTTCTGGCTGCTCTCGTGACGGTGTTCCCGGCGTGTGGTGACGTCTCGGCGCCGTCCGGCGCGTCGATCGTCCTTACCGGGGGCGCAGTAGCGGATACGATCGAATCGGCGGTCCCACATGCCGTCCAGGTGGAGGTCCGCAACGCAGACGGCAGCCCCGCCGGTGATACCTGGCTTCGCCTGCGTCCTGACCTGCTCGACGGAGAGGGCGGCTGGATCGAGGATCCAAGTCCCAAAATCTATGCGATCCTGGGAGACACGATCGGGTCGCCCAGCGGCCGGGTCTACGCGACCCCGGAAGACGCGATCGCGCGCGACGGGAGTCAGTTCCGTGTCCTGACCGACAGCCGCGGGCGGGCCACCGTCTACTACAGGTTCGGCCAGACCGCCGGCAGCGTTTACGTTAAGGCCGCCTTCGAGGAGTCCCGCGATTCTGTTCTGTTTACCGCTCTTCCGGGGGCGCAGGTTGGCCTGGCGGCACTGCCGCGAGACACGGCAGTCGTGGTGGGAGACAGTTACTCGCTGGACGTGTTCCCGGTCGATCGACGCGGAAACCGGCGGCCGGGTGACGAGCCGGACGCGATTACGGTTTCCTCCGAGCCACAGGCCGTACAGACTGACGGTGCGACGGTGAACGCTCTCTCGATGGGGAGCGCCACGGTCGCTGCGACCAGCCCGGCTGGGTCAACGGAGGTACGAGTCTCTGTGGTCCCGGACGCGATCTTCGCAGCGGTTCCGAACCAGCAGGTATCGTGGACGGTGCAGGGAGGTCCAGCGATCCCCGACAGCGCAGCTTTGATCGCCGCAGATGGTACCAGCGCGCGGCCCATCGCGGAGAGCGGAGCCGCAACGTGTCCCTCGTGGCATCCGAGTGGCGACCGTGTGCTCTTCGCCGGGCTCCTCATCGTCGCGGCGGGCGATGCGCAGGAGACGCAGCTCTCCACAGGGGAAGTGGATGTCGTTGCCGGCTGTGGCCGATTCTCGCCCGATGGCGAGTGGATCTATTTCGATGGGCGGTCGAGCACCGACCCTGCCTCTGCGTCGGACATCTGGCGCATACGCGCCGACGGCACCGGCCTTCAGCAGATCACGGATGTGCCAGCGGGCTGGCGTGCGTCGGGTGCGTCAGCATCCCCCGATGGTTCACGAATCGCGTACGTCGTTCAGGCGCCCGCGCCAGGCGGACCGTCCTGGTACTCTGACCTCGTCGTTCGTGATGTTGCGACCGGAGCAACTGACACGATCATCGCGCAACGACGCTCACTGCACGCGAACTGGTCACCGACAGGTGAATGGATTGCGTACACGTATTTCAGCGGAGAGGGCGCGTATCAGCACGAGGGGCGCACGTTCGTACCGATCGACCGTGTAGCGCTCATCCGCCCGGACGGCAGCGAGAACCACGACCTTCCGATGCCGCGCGAGATCGACAGCAATCTCGTGACGGCTGACCTGGGCAGAGGTGTCAACTGGTCTCCGGACGGGCAGTGGCTGGTAGGCACCGCGATCTTTCCGGATCTTCGGATCAAGTTGATGAACCTGGACGGGCAAACCGTGCTGTTGAATTCATCATCACGCGCGTACGCGGAGGCCGCGTGGAAGCCGGATCAGTGATCGTGCCTCAGCTCGGGCGGTCTGCGCAGGCCGGCGGGTGCATCGAATGGGACGTGCGGCACGGGATCCGTAGCGGGCACGTTGAACTCGGCGCGCAGCTCTCCGAGTCGCTCCTTCAGTGACGCGATGGTCGCGGCGTACGCGGGCTCGTTGTAAACGCTGTTGAGCTCGTTCGGATCGCGCGACAGGTCGAACAGCTCCCACTCATCGATCTCGTAATAGTGTATCAGCTTGTAGCGATGCGTGCGCACGCCGTACTGTCGCTGCACCATGTGCCAGTCGGGGTAGGCGAAGTACTGGTAGTAGATCGCATCGCGCCAGTCGGCGGGGGTGCTGCCGCGGAGCAGCGGTACGATGCTCCTGCCCTGCATGGACTCGGGCGCGTCGACGCCACCGACGTCGAGCAGTGTCTGAGCGAAGTCGAGGTTCATCACGAGATCGCGATTCACACTCCCTGGCTCCACGACGCGCGGCCAGCGCACGAGCAGCGGCGTGCGCAGTGATTCCTCGTACATCCAGCGCTTGTCGAACCAGCCGTGGTCGCCGAGGAAGAAGCCCTGGTCGGACGTATAGACGACGACCGTGTTCTCGGCGAGTCCGCTTTCATCCAGGTAGTCGAGTACGCGGCCTACCGCCGCATCGAGCCCCGCCACCACACGCATGTAATCGCGGATGAAACGCTGGTAGTTCCACATCTTCAATGCATCGCCGCCTGGATCCGCTGCGATGAAAGCCGCGTTGTCATCATCGTATGCAGCGCGCCACTGATCCAGCTGATCCGGCGTGAGGTTGTTCGGCTCCTCGAGCTTGAGGTCGCGCGCGAAAAGGTCGAGCGCGATCTCCATCTCCTGAAGCTGGAACCCTGAAGCGCGTCGTGCGCCTTCGTCGCGGAACGTCGCCGGCTCGGCGAACACCGTGTCGCGGTACAGCTCGAGCTGATCCGGGCCAGGGTCCCAGTAGCGATGCGTCGCATTGTAATGCAGCATCAGTGCAAAGGGCTTCGCGTCGGCATCGCTGTCGGCGTCTGTGTCGACGTCGGTGGACGCGGCGCCCGGGTCGGGCATGCGAGCGGAGCGGGTGCTGTCGCGCGCGCCGAGCCACTCGAGCGCACGGTCGGTAATCACGTTCTGCGTGTAGCCGGTGTAGCGCACGCTGTCCGTGCGCGTGTTGCTGTGCATCACCGGATTGTAGTACGGTCCCTGCCCCGCCATGATCTCGTAGTAGTCGAAGCCTGTGGGTGCAGTGCGCAGGTGCCACTTGCCGATGATCGCCGTTTCATAGCCGCCGTCGCGGAGCAGCGCCGGAAACGTGGTGTGTGTCGGATGTAGCGGCTCGGAGTTCGTCATGACGCCGTTCAGGTGGCCGTACTGGCCGGTCAGAACGGTCGCGCGGCTCGGGCCGCAGATCGAGTTCGTGACGAACGCATTGACGAACAGCATCCCGTCAGTTGCGATGCGATCGAGGTTGGGCGTGTCCGGCAACCGCGCCCCATATGACAGGTGCTCGCGATACGCGGACACGGCGTGGGCCGCATGGTCATCCGCAAAGATGAACAGGATGTTCGGCCGCTGCTGTGCGCCAAGCGCACTGCCGGAGAACGCCAGGAACGCGAGCGCGAATGTGAAATTGCCCATCACGCGCCCTGCGGCGGCACCGACAGGTGCTCCTGAATGATCTTCCACTCGCCCTCCATTCGGCGGAACACGGCCGTCCATGCGCCGCGGATCGTGTGCGGATTGCCCGTCGGCGCAATGTGAGGAATCGACCAGGTGGCGGTCAGCACGGCGGCGTCCTCCGACAGGCGGTCGATATGGATGTC
>DATABQ010000539.1:0-1959 GCA_036259495.1 Longimicrobiales bacterium
ATCCTGAGCGCCGCGACACTGGTCCATCTCGCCTGGGGCCTGCCCGGGACGGTGGTGTACGGCGCTACTGTGGCGCTGATCGTGGTGCTGGCGGTGCTGCGCGGAGAAGGCTTCGCATTCTACGAAGCGATGGCGCGCCCGAGCGATGAGCCGCGGCGCTCGCTCTTCATCATCGTGCCCCTTATCACGACTGCGCTCGGCGGCGTTCTGGCGAACGTACTATTTCCGACGTGGGCTTTCATCGGCTACGCGGCCGTCGCGTGGGGCGATGCGATCGGGGAGCCGGTCGGCACCCGCTGGGGCCGCCATCGCTACAGCGTGCCCTCGATCGGCGGCGTGAGCGCGACACGCAGCCTGGAGGGCAGCAGTGCGGTGCTGGTCGCGAGCGCGACAGCGTCAGCACTTGCGCTCATTGTCGCCGGCATCGATACCAGTGCCGGACTGCGAGCGGCTGCGATCATCGGGATTGTGACGATGATCGTGGAGGCGGCCAGCCATCACGGTACCGACAACCTCACCATCCAGATAGCGGCGGCGGGCGCCGCGGCGCTACTGCTCGGCTGACCCGGCCGCGTACGGACTGCCGCTCCCCGTCCGCAGCACATCGTACAGCGATATCCTTACGGCGCCGGTCTCATCGAGACGAAGGCTCACGAATGAGGATGACGAAGGAAAGGCGACCGGCACCCCCGGCGCCGGCATGGTACCCTGATATTCGCCGTCTGCGCTGAAGACGTCGATGAGTGCAGGGTCGACGCCGTTCATTGTGCGCGTCACCCACAGACGGCCCGCCGGATCCAGTGCAATGTTCTGGAGCGGAGGAACCACTTCTTCGTAGCCGACAGCGGTGACGATCTCCGTTGCTGTCGCCGGGCACCTCCGCATCAGGCCGCGGTACGGACCCGGTCCCGATTCCACGGCTGCGGCGGCCATATCGCTTGTCGCGGCGATCGGACGGGTGTCCCGCCGAATGCTCGTGATGAGATCTCCATTTGCGTATTCGTCGATCCGGTACGCAGGAGCGTCCACGAAGAGGATGGTATCGCCGCGGGCCGTCCATACGAGCCATGGCGCGAACACCTTCTGCGCCTGAATGGTGCCGCAGGGGAATCGCGCCTCCGTGAGCGTAATCGGTATCTGGTGCACGATCGCCGTATCTTCCGACGTGCTGACTACGAGCCGCTGCGTCTGGGTTGCGCCTGTAGTGCTCGAAGTAACCGCAACGAGACGGTTCTCGCCCAGGGCGAATCCAGGGCCCCAGTACGCGAGATCGGGCCTTTCCTCATTCAGCAGGTCGCCCTCACCGGACCAGCGGCTGACAATGCCACGGCCAGCATCCCAGATTGCTATCGCGCCGTGGGCGTCGAGCGCTGCGGCAACCGGGTTCCGGAATTCCCCCGGTCCACCACCCGCGCGCCCGAGGGTGCCGGCAAAAGTGCCATCGCGTTCGAAGATCGCGACCCGTGACGAGCTATAGTCCACGACGTGGATTCGGCCGGTCAACGGATCTGCGACAATACCCCAGGGCACACCCATCAGGGCGCTGTCAGGTGTCATCAGATCTGCCACCCAACGTGCCGAATCAGGGAAAAGAACGTCTGGTCCGTGATTCTCCACGATGACCACGTCTGCGGAATCGCGCACCGACGCTGGCGTGCGTTTATCGGGCCCGCTGCATCCCGTTGCGAGCATCAGCAGTGGCGGCAGGGCAGGGACGAACGACCGAGTCATCATGATGCGGCTCCGCGTCCGTTACCGGTCATGCCCGGAACCCTCATCCGCAGCAGCGCCCAGCCGGCCATACCGACCACGAACAGCAGCGAACCGACGATCGAGGTCGTGAGCGCCAGGCCGATCCCCTTCCATGCGATAGTGGCGGATGCGGTCCCCGCAGCCGCCGACATGGCTTCCGCAACCTGACTGATTCCCACGAGTGTACCGATGATGCCGATGCCGAGC
>DATABQ010000540.1:0-3741 GCA_036259495.1 Longimicrobiales bacterium
CTGGCAGAGGCGGCCGTCCTGCTCGCCGAAGGCGATGTCGATGCGGCCGGCAGGGCGGCTGCGTCGGCGCAGGAGATGATGCAGCGCGCCGCCGACCGCGGCAGCACCGCCGTCGACGCCGCGCACGTGGACACCATCCTCAGTGCAGCAGGCGCAGCGCCAGGAAGCCCAGCAGGATGAGCGCGCCGAACGCCCACGCCAGCTTGTTGAAGTGCGCGTCGATGAAGCGCTGGATGGGCGGACCGTAGAAATAGACGAGCGCGGCCTCGGCGAAGAATCGCAGCCCGCGCGAGATCGTGCTCGCGAAAAGGAACACGGGGAACGAAATCGCGAACACGCCGGATGACAGCGTGAACACCTTGTACGGCAGCGGCGTGAAGCCCGCCATGAAGACGGCCCAGAACCCCCAGCGCTGATACCAGTCCTGCACGGTTGCGAACGCCTCCGGAGTGACACCGGGCACGTACGCGTAGAAGAACCCGCTGATTCCGCTCCAGAGCAGCGCGCCCAGCAGGTAGCCGAACATGCCGCCCAGCACCGAGCCGAGCGTGCAGATTGCGCCGAACAGCAGCGCCTTGCGCGGCTTGCCGAGGCACAGCGCCAGCAGCAGCGGGTCGGGAGGTATCGGGAAGAAGGATGATTCCGCGAAGGAGATCACCCCGAGAGCGGCCGGCCCGCTCTTGTGGTCCGCCCAGGCCAGCATCCAGTCATAGAGCCGGCGCACCGGGTTTCGCTTGCCCGGCGGCGTCTCCGTCGTCGTCTCATTCATGGCCGACAAGCTATAGCAAGACTGTTGCCCGTCAATCGCCGCCCTCCCCGCGAGGTCCGGCCGGTTCGCTCCGGTTGATGGAATTGCATCGACCCGCCACATTCCGCGGACCCTTTATACGGAGCCGACATGAAGCACCTCAGAGTATTCCTGCTTGCCGCGGCAGTCACGCTGGGCGCTTGCGCGCCTGCGGCAACCGTAGCACCAGCACCCACGCCCGTGCCGCAGCCCGAACCGACACCCGAAGTCACCGAGACGCCGCCTCCGGCCCCGGAGGAGCTGCTCTCCGTCGTGCCGGACCGCTGGTGGCTGCTCGATGCCGAAGCCGACCGTGTCTATGGCGCGGGCGTCGATCGGGCATACAGCGAGGTGCTGAACGACAGGCAGCCGGCCCGCGAGGTCGTGGTCGCGATACTCGATTCCGGTGTCGATGTCACGCACGAAGATCTCGACGGCGTCCTCTGGACGAACAGCGACGAGCCGCGCAACGGTCGCGATGATGACGGCAACGGCTACGTCGACGATGTGCACGGCTGGAACTTCATCGGCGGCGCCGACGGCGCGAACGTCGATCAGGACACGTACGAGCTCGCACGCCTGTATGCCGCCTGCGAGGATCTCGCCGAGGGCACGCGCTCGCCGGAGCGGCCGGAGCCGGTCACGCCCGGTCTGTGCGGCCAGATCCGCGTCGACTACCAGGAGGAGCGGCAGGAGAACGAGCAGATGCTCGTGCAGGTCCGCGCGATCGATGCGACGCTCGACCAGGTCATGGCGATCCTGCGGCAGCAGCTCGGCACCGACAGCGTCACGGTCGAGAGCGTCCGCGCGCTCGCACCCGTACGCAACGATGTCGGCCAGGCCCGACAGATCTACCTCCAGCTCGCGGAACAGAACATCTCGCCTGAGGACGTGAAGGACGAGGTGGAGCGGATCGAGGGGGTGCTCGCGAACGGATTGAATCCCGAGTTCGACCCGCGCGACATCGTCGGCGACGAGTACGCGGACACGAGCGAGCGCGTCTACGGCAACAGCGACGTGACTGGCCCGGACGCATCACACGGCACGGCGGTCGCCGGTATCGTTGCAGCCGAACGAGCCAACGGCATCGGCGTCGACGGCATCTCGCCGAACACGCGGATCATGGTGGTTCGCACGGTGCCGAACGGCGATGAGCGAGATAAGGATGTCGCGAACGCGATCCGCTACGCCGTCGACAATGGCGCGCACATCATCAACATGAGCTTCGGCAAGGCGTATTCGCCGTTCAAGGATGTCGTCGATGCCGCAGTCCGATACGCGCAGGAGCGTGGCGTGCTGCTGATCCACGCGGCTGGCAACGACTCGAAGGACCTCGCCACCGAGAACAACTTCCCGAACCGGTACTTCACCGGTGGCGATACGGCCACGTTGTGGCTCGAGGTCGGCTCATCCGCATGGCAGGGTCGCGAGCGGCTCGCCTCACCGTTCAGCAACTACGGCGCAGGGCAGGTCGACGTGTTCGCACCCGGCTCCGACATCACGTCCACATTCCCGGATGACGAGTACGACTCCGCGTCCGGCACCAGCTTCGCCGCACCGGTCGTGACCGGCATCGCCGCGATGCTGATGTCCTACTATCCGGAGCTTTCCGCCGCGGATGTGCGCCGGATCATCCTCGAGTCGGCGGTGCCGCTGAGCGATCAGATGGTGGTGCGTCCCGGTGAGGGCGACATCGAGGTGCCGTTCGGTGAGCTGAGCATCACGGGCGCGATCGTGAACGCGTATCGTGCCGTTCAGATGGCGGAACGACTGACCAGCGACCGCTGAACGAAGCCGGGAGCGAGCGCACGTCACTGTGCGGCTTACGGGCGGGACCGGTGTATCCAACCCGGTCCCGTCCTGATAGCGCCCCGTGCCCGACCGAGTAGAGTACGAGTCTACGCAGCCAGCGCCGCAATCATCCGGTCGCACGCCTGCGCACACCTGCGGCAGCTCTCCGCACAGATGCGGCAGTGCTCCATGTGCTGCCCATGGCTCGCACATTCGTCGCCGCACGCGCGGCACATCGCGGCACACGCCTCGAGCTGAAGCCGCAGAGCTTCCGCATCCCGCGCGCTCGGCCTCGCGAACAGACGGCCCGTCAGCTCGCAGACATCCGAGCAGTCGAGGTTCAGCCGAATACACATGACCATTTCCGCCACGTTGCTCTCCGCCAGGCACGCATCCGCGCACGTAGCACAGATCGCTGAACACTCGTAACACGCTTCGACGCATGCACGGGCGACATCCCCATCCGAATGCGCCGGGGAAGGGTGGCTGTCGAGCATGGATTCGAGCTGCTGCATTTATGTGCCTCCGTGTCGCGGGATCGATTACCCGGAGTACGGATGCAACCTTTCTGCCGCTCGGCCGGGCCCTTCCCCCGATCCCGAAAGAATCAGCGGATTTCGCGTATCTCGATGCGATTTCCGTTGAAGAGGGGGATCAGAACGCGGTTGCGCTGTGAGTCCCAGCCGATGTCCGCGGGGGCTTCGACGTTCTCAACCGCGGTGGTCACCTGCCCGTCGGGGCCGATGCGGTAGACGGCCTGACCTTCCCAGCTCGAGACGAGCAGGGTGCCATCGCTCATTCGTACTACGCCATCGAGCTGACCTGCCGGCACGGTGGCGATCGCCGTCGGCGTCCCGCCGTCCAAGGGGATGCGCTGCACGACGCTGCCGCCGAACCCGACGACCACCACGCCCTCGTCGTCGACGACGATACCGTTCGGCGCCGCAACGTCGGGCGCAGTCGCAACCCGTTCCGCGCCGGTCGGAGTGAATCGATAGAGCGCATCCGTGCCCGTCGGCGAGAACGCTGCGTCCATGCCGGTGTCGGTGACGTACAGCGTGCCGTCGGCGCCGACGGCGAGGTCGTTCAGGAAGGACGCGCCGTTGACGCCGCGCGCGCCGAGCGGCGCGCCGGTGGTGCGGTGAAACGCACGAACGCTGTCG
>DATABQ010000541.1:0-9602 GCA_036259495.1 Longimicrobiales bacterium
GCAATGAACGCATCGCCCTCGCCTGCGCGAATCGCGTGCACTGCCGCCGTCACCGCCTGCATCCCGGAGCCGCACAGCCGGTTGACCGTCTGGCCGGGAACGGCGACCGGCAGCCCCGCCAGCAGCGCCGCCATTCGCGCAACGTTGCGGTTGTCCTCGCCCGCCTGATTCGCGCAGCCGAGGATGACATCATCGACGGCGGCGGGATCGATGCCGGTGCGCTGTACGAGTGCGGCCACTGCCGCCGCCGCGAGGTCGTCCGGGCGTACGCGTGCAAGCGCGCCGCCGTGCCGGCCTATCGGCGTGCGGACCGCATCAATGATCCACGCTTCTCTCATGGGGGCTGCGTGCAGAACGTAGTGATCGACCTCAGTTGAGGTCGACCCACACGCTCTTGATCTGTGTGTAGAGGTCGAGCGAGTACTCGCCCAGCTCGCGGCCGAACCCCGATTGCTTGTAGCCGCCGAACGGCGATGCGGCATCGCCCGGGTGATACGTGTTGATCCACACGGTGCCTGCCTCGAGCTCGCGCGCGAAGCGATGCGCCTTCTTCACGTTCTGCGTCCAGACGCCCGCCGCGAGTCCGTACTCCGACTGATTCGCGATCGCGAGCGCCTCATCCTCGTCGCTGAACGAGAGCACGGACAGCACGGGGCCGAAGATCTCCTCCTTCGCGATGATGTGCTCCGGCTGCACCGAATCGAAGACGGTCGGCTGGAGCCAGAAGCCGCGATCCTTGCCGTCGTACTGCGCACGTGCTCCGCCGACGACGACTTCGCCGCCTTCCGAGCGGCCCTTCTCGATATAGCCGAGCACGCGGTCGAGCTGCTCCTGTGAAATCAGCGGGCCGAACCGCGTCTTCGGGTCCAGCGGATCGCCCGGCTGCATCTTGCCGGCGCGCTCGACGAGGGCCGAGAGCAGCTCATCCTTTACGGACTCGTGCACGAGCAGGCGCGAGCCCGCCGTGCAGCACTGACCGGTGTTGTAGAAGATGGCCGAGAATGCGCCTCGCGCCGCCGCACCGATGTCGGCATCCGCCAGCACGATGTTGGGTGACTTGCCGCCGAGCTCGAGCGACAGCTTCTTCAGCGAACCTGCGGCCTCCCGCATGATGATGCGGCCCACCGCCGTGGATCCCGTGAACGCGATCTTGTCCACGTCCGGATGAGCGACGAGCGCCGCGCCGGCTGTCTCGCCCAGCCCGGTGACCACATTGAGCACGCCCGGCGGCAGGCCGGCTTCCACGCCGATCGCCCCGAGCTCCAGTGCGCTCAGCGGTGTCTGTTCGGCCGGCTTCAGCACTACCGTGTTCCCGCACGCGAGCGCGGGCGCGATCTTCCACACGGCCATCAGCAGCGGGAAGTTCCACGGGATGATGGCGCCCACCACACCGACAGGCTCGCGCAGCGTGTAGTTGAGCATGTTGCCGCGGACTGGAATGGTCGCGCCGTGAAGCTTCGTGGTCCACCCGGCGTAGTATCGCAGCGCGTCGATGGACTGGCGGATGTCGATCTTTGCTTCACGGATCGGCTTGCCGTTGTCGAGCACCTCCAGGCGCGCGAGTGCGTCCGCGCGCTGCTCGACGATGTCCGCCATGCGCCACAGGATCGCACCGCGATCCGCGGCATCCATGCGGCGCCACGAGTCGGCGCGGAATGCTGCCCGCGCCGCGGCGACGGCACGGTCGATGTCGGCGGCTTCGCCTTCGGCCACTTCCGCCAGCGACTCGCCCGTCGCCGGATTCAGCGTCTCGAACTTCTTCCCGCCGACCGCGTCGGTCCACTCGCCGTTGATCAGCAGGCGGTCCTGCGCCGAGCGATCGGCGGACATCGTCGCGCCCGCCATCAGAGCGCCTTGAACTGTGCCTTGCGCTTCTCCACGTACGCGGCAATGCCTTCCTTCGCGTCCTGACTCTGGAACAGGTGCTGCTGCAGCTCCCGCTCGAGCGCCAGCGCATCCTGGAACGGCAGTTCCGCGCCCGTCTGCACCGAACGCTTGATGTTGCCGATCGCCTTCGACGCCATGTTCGGCGGCGTGAACTGCTTCGCGTACTCCATCACCTTGTTCAGGAACTCTTCACGGCTGCCGGCGTCGTAGACGTCGTTCACGATGCCCATCTGCTGCGCCTCGTCGAACTCGAACGTGCGGCCCGTCACCATCAGCTCGATCGCAGCCGACTTGCCGACGATGCGGCAGAGGCGCTGCGTGCCGCCCGTACCCGGCAGCACTCCGAGGTTCACCTCCGGAAGACCGATCTTGCCGCCGCCGCGCCGCGCGATCCGCATGTCCGCCGCCATCGCGATCTCCAGTCCGCCGCCCACCGTGTGTCCGTTCAGTGCGGCGATGACCAGCTTCGGCGTCTGCTCCAGGCGGTTCAGCGTCTCGTTCGCGTGCAGGCAGAAGTAGTACTTGAACTGCGGCGTCACCGAATTGAGCATGCTGATGTTGGCGCCGGCGCAGAAGAACTTCTCGCCCGCACCAACCAGCAGGATCACCTGCACGCTCTCATCCATGCGCGCGCGCAGAATGCAGCGGTCGAGGTCCTGCATCAGCTCGTACGTGTACGTATTCGCCGGCGGATCGTCGAGTGTCAGGATTCCCACGCCGTCGCGAGCCTCATAGCGCACGAGCGTGGTCTCACCGGCATCCCGTTCCATCACCTGAGCCATTACTGCCTCCCCCGAAGTATGTACGTCAGTGTTGTCTACTGATCCGATTCGCGAAGCGGCACTGCCGCCTCGGCAGGGTGCCGGGAACGCGGAATGCATCAGATTCCGCAGTGGACTGCACCCGGCGGTGCGCGGAGGGGGAAGCTAGACCGGGGTCCGGATGGGGTCAAGGATCGCTTTCGCTCAAGCCGTTCCGGTGCTACCATTTGGCTACAGTCCCCGTCGCTCCGGGGGCCGCTGCTGCGGTACCGGCGCGGGGACGGGTACCCAGAATTGCCATGCGACGTCACTGGTTCGCTCTGATCGCGCTCTGCGGCCTCCTTCCGGCGGGCGCGGCTTCCTCACAGGAGGTCGCGACCGGAGCCGTCGTTCGCGTGCCGGTCAGCGGTGTGATCGAGCTGGGGCTCGCCCCGTTCATCGAGCGTACGCTGGCCGAGGCGGAGCAAGCCGACGCACGCGCCGTGATCCTCGACATCGAGACGCCCGGCGGCCGCATCGACGCCGCGCAGCGCATCGTCCGCGCGATCCAGGAAGCGGACGTGCCGGTGTATGCGTTCGTCAACATGCACGCACACTCGGCCGGCGCGATGATCGCGCTCGCTGCGGACGAGATCTACATGCGGCCGGGCGCGCAGATGGGCGCCGCGACACCGGTACTGGGCGATGGTGAGAAGGCGCCGGAGAAGATCGTCAGTGCCATGCGCGCGGAGATGCGCGCTCTGGCCGAACGTTCCGGCCGCGATCCGCGCGTGGCGGAAGCCATGGTCGACGAGAACATCGCCGTCGAGGGCGTCAGTGCGGCCGGTGAGCTGCTGACACTGACCTCGACCGAGGCGGTCAGACACGGATACGCGCGTGAGATCGCCGACTGGGATGCGCTGCTGCAGGAGCTGGGTCTCGCCAGTGCTCCCGTGCAGCCGGCGCAGGTGAACTGGGCCGAGCGCGTGGTTCGCTTCCTCACCCACCCGGCGGTTGCGCCCATGCTGCTGTCGATCGGGTTTCTTGGTCTCATGATGGAGATCCGCACTGCGGGTCTCGGCCTGGCCGGGCTTGCCGGTGCCGGTGCTCTCACCGCGTTCTTCGGCAGCCATCTCCTCCTCGGCCTGGCCGGCTGGGAGGAGATGATACTGCTGTTCGCGGGTATCACTCTCATCGCCGTCGAAATGTTCGTCATTCCGGGATTCGGTGTCGCGGGCATTGCAGGCGCGCTCGCGATCCTTGCGGCGTTTTACCTCAGCATGGTGGCTCCTATGGCAGCGGGTGCCGATTACGCGCAGGCGCTCGGCGTTCTCTCGGTCTCTGCACTCGTCGCGATCGTCGCCGGATGGGCGATCCTGCGGCATCTCCCCCGCAGTCGCGGATTCAGAAAATCCGGTCTGCTGCTCGGGGATGCGACATCGAAGGAAACGGGATACCTTTCGAGCGAAGTCCGCACAGAACTGATCGGCAGCGTCGGCGTCGCGCTCACCGACCTCCGGCCCGCAGGCGCGGGACGGTTCGGCGGAGAGCGTGTCGATGTCGTCTCCGACTCCAACTGGATCGGCGCAGGCACTCCGATCCGGGTAATCCGTTCCGATGGTTATCGACACGTCGTGGAGCCGGTCGAATAGAATCGGGCTGCACACCATACCTCTGACGAAGAGCTGACGATGGAAAACATGGCGCCGGCGCTCGTTCTCGCGTTTGTCGTAATCTTCCTGCTCCTGATCACCTGGGCCGTTCCGGTCCGCCTGTGGATCGAGGCGGTCTCCGCCGGCGTCTCCGTAGGCCTGGGGGACCTCGTCGGTATGCGGTTGCGCAAGGTGAATCCGGCCGCGGTCGTTCGCCCGCTCATCAACGCGACGAAGGCAGGCATCACCCTCACCACCCGCGAGCTCGAGGCCCATTTCCTGGCGGGTGGCCACGTCGATCGTGTCGTGAAGGCGCTCATCAGCGCCGACAAGGCCAACATCGCGCTACCGTTCCAGCAGGCCGCCGCCATCGACCTCGCCGGCCGTGACGTGCTCGAGGCCGTGAAAGTCTCCGTGAACCCGAAGGTCATCAACACGCCCAAGGTTTCCGCGATGGCGAAGGACGGCATTCAGCTGATCTGCCTGGCGCGGGTCACGGTGCGCGCGAACATCAATCGTCTCGTCGGTGGAGCGGGTGAGGACACGATTCTCGCGCGTGTCGGCGAGGGCATCGTCTCGACGATCGGCTCGGCCGCGTCGCACAAGGCGGTGCTCGAGAATCCGGACAACATCTCGAAGACAGTCCTCGCGAAGGGGCTCGATGCCGGTACGGCGTACGAGATCCTGTCGATCGACATCGCGGATGTGGATGTCGGGAAGAACATCGGCGCAGAGTTGCAGACGGACCAGGCGGAAGCCGACAAGCGCATCGCACAGGCCAAGGCGGAGGAGCGTCGCGCGATGGCCGTCGCAGTCGAGCAGGAGAACCGCGCCGAGGTGCAGAAGATGCGCGCCATGGTCGTGCAGGCGGAGGCGCAGGTGCCTCTGGCGATGGCCGAGGCGTTCCGCTCCGGCAACCTCGGGATCATGGACTATCAGCGCTTCCGCAACGTCGACGCGGATACACAGATGCGGAAGTCCATCGCAGGCGAATCGGACGCTGGCGGCCGCCGCGAGGAAAGCTGAGCCATGGATCCGGCGATCCTGCTGATCATCGTCTTCATTGTGGCGCCGCTCATCGAGCGGCTCCTGAAGGCAGGCAAGGGTGCAGAGCAGCCGCCGGAGCAGCGTCCGCAGCAGGGTCCGCAGCAGCGCATTCCCGAGCAGCGGCCGCCCCGGCGTGTCCCGGATCCAGAGATGCGCCACGGCCGGGAGGAGCCCGCTTCCGCCAGCGCTGACGATGACGCCGCCGCAGCGATGCTGCCGGATGACCTGTGGGAAATCCTTACCGGAGAGCGCCGGTCTCCCGCGCTGCCGGTGCCTCAGGCGGAGTCGGAGGAACTGGAGCAGGCGTATGCGGCGGAGGAGTACGCCGAGGACGCCCGCGCTCAGGAGATGGCTTCTCGCGAGGGTCTCTCGCATGACGATTGGACATCGCGTCAGCCGGAGGGAACGCGGGTCGTGCCGCACGATGCGTATGTGAGGCCGCTGCCTGAGCGCGATGCGCCGAGAGTCGTATCGCTCGAGGAGCTCGAGTTCGATCCCGAGAAGCGCCACGACGCGTTCCACGACCGCCTGGACACCCTCGGCGGACCCGCGCGCGTACGTCGGCAGAAGGCAAGCTCGTACCGCTTCACGAGCGATGAGGATCTGCGTCGGGCGATTGTCATGAACGAGATCCTCGGCACGCCCAAGGGTCTCGAATAGACGCCTCAGAAGGTTGACCCGCCCGGGCCCGCGCGCCTACGTTTGCGGTGCCCGCTCATGAACGGCCAACCCGCATGAGGTGCTCCCATGAAAATCGCAGGTACCGCCGCTGCCGCACTGGTCCTCGCCGGCTGCGCCAGCAGTAGCATTGGCGACCGGCCGATCCCCGCGCTGTTCGACTACGAGTACGAGTTTTCCGGTCAGCTGGAAGGCACCAGCGTCTCCGGGCGGATGAGCTTCGAGCGGGACGCCAATGGCGAGCTGCGCTATACGATTCATAGCGATCGCGGATCCACGCCCTGCCGCGGCTACGTGCGCAGCCCGGCCAGTGCGCGTGTGCGGCTGAGTTGTCACGGGCTGCAGCTGCAGTTCACGAATGGCGGCGAGGTGGCCACCCAGTCGTTTGCCACGCTTCACACGTCGCGCCTGGTCTCCCGCGAGGAATGCGTGGAGTGGAGGGTGGACCAGAAAACGGGCCGGAGGACCTGCGCCGCCTGGCACACGGTCAGCGTCGAGCAGCCGGTCACGCACTCCGGGGCGATCGACATCCGGCGGGTGAACGGGGACTGACACTGTGCCGGACTGACACCCCGCCGGACTGACACGCCGCCGGACGGCTACCTGCCCCCGAGCGGAGGTGCTATCTTCTGATCCGCGCTCGGGTGGCGGAATGGTAGACGCAGAGCACTCAAAATGCTCCGGGCTTCGGCCCGTGTGGGTTCGAGTCCCACCCCGAGCACTCGCCTCACCCCAGATTCTCCCGCCGAACAACCCGGCCGAAACCGCGCCGGCCCCTTCTTCGTAACGTTAGCCAGTCCCGGCCGTGAGGCCATCACACCCACATCCTCCGGACGAGCACCGATGCTCTGCACCGATCGTGATGTCCCGCGCGACCGCTCAGCCGGTCATCCGCGCGTACCGCGCATGGCACCACTCATCCCGCTCATGCTCGCCGTCATGTTCGGCGGATGTCATCCGGAGGGCAGGGAAGCCCGGCGCGAGCTGGACTCGTGCCAGGAGGGTGACGCTCAGTCCTGCAACGATATCGCGCTGCGATTCCTCGGCGGCCGATACGTGCTGCGAGACGAGGCGCGTGCAGCCAGCCTGTTCGACCTTGCCTGTGAGGAAGGTGTCGCAGAGAGCTGCGTGAGGCTGGGCGTGATGCACCTGGAGGGCACGGGAGTCGATGAGGACACGGCCGGAGCCGCCCGGCTGTACGAGCGCGCCTGCGATGGCGGCGCATTGGAAGGATGCAGCCGTCTCGGCGTGCTTTACCGCGACAGCATCGCCGTGCCCGCGGACCAGCCCAGAGCTGTCGCGCTGTTCGAGCAGGCGTGCGACGGAGGTTTCGCCGAGGGTTGCGCTCACGCCGGTTATGCGCTGGTGGTGGGCCGTGGCGCCGATCGCAGCGCTGCACGCGCCGCCGCACTGTTCGAGAAGGCCTGCGCGGGTGACTCGCCGCTGGGCTGTGTGGGTCTCGGCACACTGCACGCTGCCGGCGAGGGCGCTGCATTGAACGTGGAACGCGCCGCCGAGCTCTACGAGAAGGCGTGCGATGCGGACGAGGCGGCCGGCTGCTTTCATCTGGCTGATCTGCACGAGCACGGCAACGGCGTGGAACGCAATTTCGAACGAGCGGCCGAGCTCTACCGCACCGCATGCAACCTGGGGAGCGGACGGGGCTGCTACGGGCTCGCCATCCTTCATCAGAACGGCACGGGCGTTCCCCGACGCGTCGAGCACGCCGCATCGCTGATCCAGCGTGCCTGCGACATGGGGCACACTCCCGCATGCGCCGCTGTCACGGAGGCCACATGACAGCCGGTCCAACGCTGCTCAGCGCGCGGAATCTGACGAAGCAGTATCGCGGCGTCGTCGCACTGAATGACGTCAGCTTCAGCATCACCGAAGGGATCACCGGAATCCTGGGGGAGAATGGCGCCGGCAAGAGCACGGCGATCAGGATCTTTCTCGGACTCATCCGTCCCACGTCGGGCGGCGCCACTGTGCTGGGTGAGGACGCAGCCTCCAGCGTGGCAACCCGCTCGCGCCTGGGCTACATGCCCGAGCACGACTGCCTGCCGAGCGATGTCAGCGCGGCCGAGTTCCTCACGCACATGGCCGAGGTCAGCGGGCTGCCGTTCTCCGCTGCACGCACACGCGCTGCCGACACACTGCGACACACCGGCCTGTTCGAGGAACGCTACCGCGCCATGGGCGGCTATTCGACCGGCATGAAACAGCGGGTGAAGCTCGCGCAGGCGCTCGTGCACGATCCATCTCTCGTGTTTCTCGACGAGCCGACCGCCGGCCTCGATCCCGTCGGCCGCGAGGAGATGCTGGCACTGATCCGGAAGACCCACCGCGAGTTCGGTATCAGCGTGCTCATGTCATCACACCTGATGTCGGATGTCGAGCGCACATGCGATCGCATCATCGTGCTCCAGGGTGGACGCCTGGTGCGTTCAGGTGATGTGGATCACTTCACGAAGGAAACGGAGACCGTCTTCCTCGAGGTGGACACGAACCGTGGCACTCTCGTGGCCGCTCTCGAGAGACGCGGCGTGCGCGTGACGGCCGAGCGCACCGGCCTCACGATCGAAGGACCCGATGTCTCGGTCTACGACCATGTCCGCGACGCCCTCGTCGAGGCGAAAGCGCCCCTGCGACGAATGGCGCCGCGGAGACACGCGCTGGCCGAGCTGTTCCAGCGCGCTGACGCACACGCACCGACCGGAGAGCAGTCATGACCACAGCCGAGACCGACCTGCCGGCTGCGGCGCCGCGCGCCGGCACAGTATTCGACATCGGATATCAGCGGTACGATGGACCTCGTGAAGGTCGCAGTCATTCGCGCGCGGCGATCGTACGCGACGGCATCCGCATCGCGCTCGGACTCGGCCGCGGCCCGCGCGCCAAGGTGTTGCCGTGGTTCTTCATCGTCACGCTCACGTTCATCGCATTCGTCATGGCGCTCGTTGCCGGTGCCGCGCTCCTGCTGGGCGGTCAGGAAGCGGTGGATCAGCTTCCGTCGCACAGCGATTTCTACGGCATCGCATCGATCATCCTGTTCGTCTTTGCAGCGGTGGTCGCGCCGGAGCTGCTGTGCCGGGACCGGCGTGACGGCGTGATGAGCCTGTATCTGGTCCGGCCGATCACGGGAACCGACTACATCGTGTCGCGATGGATCGCCTTCCTCATCGTGACGACTGCCGCAGCGTGGCTGCCGCAGGTGGTGCTGCTGTTCGGGTTCGTGATGGCCAATCCGCAGCCTCTCGACTACGTGGCGCAGAACTGGCTCGACATTCCGCGGTTCCTGCTGGCCGGTCTCGCGATGGCGGCGTACGCCACGACAATCGCCATGCTCGTCGCCTCGTTCACGACGCGGCGCGCGTACGCAGCCGTGTTCCTCGTCGGCCTGTTCGTCATCACGACACCGTTCACCACCGGCCTAGCGTCCGAGATCGACGGTCCCGCGGGTCAATGGATCTCGATGTTCAACCTCACCAACATACCTGTACACGTGAACGATCTGATCTTCCACGAACAGAGCGAGATCACGAGCGAGGCGCCGGCCGCCGGGCTGCCGGCGTCCGTTCTCGTCGCCTGGTACTTC
>DATABQ010000542.1:0-4511 GCA_036259495.1 Longimicrobiales bacterium
CGAAGGCCTGCTGCCGGGGCAGGCGCCCTCCCTTTCGAGATGACGCACGCGCCGCACGACGCTCCCTGTACCCGCTCACGACGAGGTCCGCTGCCGTCATCAGCAGCACGCGAGCCCGCGCGAAACGCGTCGCACAGTTCAACCGCGCTTCCGCGTAGTCCTCTTCCATTTCCGCAGCATGCGTGTCCCGGAACGTCCGTGGCAATGCCAGCAGCGCCCATCGGATCAGCCTCGGCGTCCGCATCCGGTCAGTCACCCTGCGCCTCCTTCCGGCAGCAGAGCACGCTCCTCTGCGAGCGCCACCACGTGCGCAAGCCGGTTCGCTTCCGCCCGGGCGACGGCGCGGCCTTCGCGTGTGAGTGCGTAGTAGCGACGCGGGAGTCCGCGCGCTCCTGGCCGCGCGCCCTCCGGCGGCGACGTCTCCTCCACCCAGCCTTCCGCCAGGAGCCGTGACAGCACGCGGTACATCGCCCCGATCTCCGGCGAAACCAGACCGCCCGAGTGCGCTTCGACGGCTTTCATGATCGCGTACCCATAGCTCGGTGCTTCCGCCAGCACCATCAGCACGTGGAAGTCCGTAGCCCTCAGCGGTCCCATCGCTCCCCCGGTTCTGGTCTCCAGCGCTGCGCCCGCATTGGCGCCGATAGAGTCGCGAACGGCTCGCCCATGCATGTCAGCCGTGTTACCGTTGTCGCGCATTATATGTAGCAAAGCATGTAATCGCAACGGTCGAGTCGCGACGGCGTCGCAGCCACGTTCGCCGGAATCGACCACTGGATTGCGGCGAGCTCGCCGGGGGCGCCGGTGACGCGGACGCATCGCGGCATTACACTGCCTTCCTGGAGCACCACGACACGCCTCTACCGCCGCTGATCCGCTGGTCGAGCGGGCGCGCGCGAGGATGGAGCGACCGCATTGGAACCAGGCGAGCGAGGCGACAGCCTCTCGACATACCGCGCGAAACGGTCACCCGATCGCACGCCCGAGCCGTTCGCAGGCGGCGGCTCCGCATCGGGTCAGCTTTACGTGATGCAGAAGCATGCAGCGCGCAACCTGCACTACGACCTGCGGCTGGAGTTGGACGGGGTCCTGAAATCCTGGGCGGTTCCGAAGTATCCGTCCTACGACCAGAAGGTGAAGCGCGCGGCGTTCATGGTGGAGGATCACCCGGTCGAGTATGCGACGTTCGAGGGCGTAATCCCGAAGGGCAACTACGGCGCAGGCGAGGTGATCGTGTGGGATTCGGGAGTGTGGGTTCCGCTGGAGGATCCGCGCCAGGGGCTGGAGAAGGGCAAGCTGCTGTTCGAGCTGCGGGGCCATCGCATGCGCGGGCGCTGGACGCTCGTGAAGGTGAAGCGCGGCGAGAACGAATGGCTTCTGATCAAGGAGCGCGATGCGCTGGAGGGGCCGGACCGCGACAATTTCTCGCACGATTCCATCCTGACCGGCCGCACGCTCGAAGACCTGCGAGACGGCGTCGATCGCAGCGGACTGGTGCGTGAGCGGGTCGCGGAGCTGGGCGCGCCCGTTCGTTCTCTCGCCCCCGCCGATGTGAAGGTCATGCTCGCCGAAACGCGCAAGCAGGCGTTCGACGACGACGACTGGGTGTTCGAGCTCAAGTATGACGGCTATCGCGTGGTCGGCGGCCGCACGAACAATGACATCGCGCTGCGGTCACGCAACGGCAACGACATGTCGCGTGCGCTGCCGGACATCACCGAGGCACTCGCACGCCTTCCGTTCGACGACTTCATCGTTGACGGTGAGGTTGTCGTGCACGACGATGCAGGACTGCCGAGCTTTCAGCGGCTGCAGAAGCGTGCGCGTCTCACGCGTGCGATCGACATCCATCGCGCCGCCGCCGAGCTGCCCGCGACGCTGTACGTGTTCGACCTGCTCGCGTTCGGAGGCCACGACCTGCGCGGCCTGCCGCTCGTCCAGCGGAAAGATCTCCTGCGCGACATGCTGCCGACCACCGGTGTGCTCCGGTACTCCGATCATATCGCCGCACGCGGCCGCGCGTTCTACGAGCTTGCGGAATCGATGCAGCTCGAAGGCATCATCGGCAAGCGCGCGGACAGCGTGTACCGCGCGGGCAGGTCGCACGAATGGGTGAAGATCCGCGCCAGCAGGACCGACGACTTCATCGTCATCGGACTCAAGGCATCGAAGAGCACACGCGGCGCGTTCGGCTCACTCCACGTCGCGCAGTACGACGGCGAGCGGCTCGCGTATGCCGGTTCCGTCGGCACGGGTCTCACGCCGAAGCACATGAGCGAGGTCATCGCGCGTGCGAGTGCACCGACACGCTCGCGGCCGGACATCGACGGACTGCCGAAGGCGACGGAAGATCGGTGGGTCGAGCCGACCGTGGTTGTCGAAGTGCGATACCTGGAGCGCACCGAAGGCGGACAGCTCCGGCATCCGGTATTCCTTCGGCTGCGCGATGACAAGGAGGCTGCCGAGTGCGTGATGCCTTCGTCGGGCACTGCGGAGGTCGAGGATGTGCTGGCGGACGCGGCTCCACCCGAGGAACCACAACCCTCGGGCCGCCCACAACGCGCGTCGCGGACGGCCGGCGATACGGTCCGCACCGTCCGGTTCACGAACGAGGACAAGGTGCTGTGGCCGGAGGACGGCTTCACGAAGGGCGATCTCGTCGCATACTACCGCGCGATCGCCGAGTGGATACTGCCATACCTGCGCGACCGCCCTGTCGTTCAGACGCGGTTTCCCGACGGCATTCACGGCAAGTCGTTCTTCCAGAAGGATGCGCCGGAGTGGGCGCCGGCATGGCTGCGAAGGGAGACGGTGTGGAGCGGCGGGTCGGAGCGCGAGCTCAGCTACTTCATCGCCGATGACACGCCATCGCTCGACTACCTCGCCAACAATGCATCGATACCGCTGCACATCTGGAGCAGCCGTATCGATGCGCTCGAGTCGCCGGACTGGTGCAGTCTCGACCTCGACCCCAAGGATGCGCCGTTCGAGCACGTGATCCAGGTCGCGCAGGCCGTGCACCGGCTATGCGAGCGCATCGGCCTGCCGAACTACGTCAAGACGACCGGCTCGAGCGGACTCCACGTCCTGGTCCCGCTCGGCAGGCAGTGCACGCATGAGCAGGCGAAGCTGCTCGGCGAGCTGCTCGCGCGTCAGATTGTGGCGGAGCTGCCGGAGATCGCCACGATCGCGCGCGTCGTGTCGCAGCGCGAGGGCAAGGTGTACGTTGACTATCTCCAGAACGGCCACGGCAAGCTGCTCGTCGCGCCGTTCTGCGTCCGGCCGCTGCCCGGCGCGAGCGTGTCGATGCCGCTCAAGTGGTCGGAGGTAAAGCGCGGCCTCACGATCGCAAAGCACACCATCCGCACCGCGCCGAAGCGCATGGCGCGCATGAAGACTGATCCGATGCATGCGGTGCTGAGTGACAAGCCCGATCTGGTCGGTGCGCTCGCCGCGCTGCACGATACGCACTGAGCTCGGCTCCGTCCGCGCCGTCATCAGGAGGTGGTGCCATGATCATCCCCACTTCGCGCGGCGACATCCGCGCACTGCTCGACTTGCCGGACAACGCGCAGTGGCTGTACATATTCGCGCACGGCGCCGGCGCGGGCATGCAGCACGCTTTCATGGAGGCCGCTGCCACGGCGCTGAACGACCGCGGCATTGCCACCCTCCGCTACGACTACCCGTACATGAGCGCCGGCTCACGCCGTCCCGACCGCGCACCCGTGCTCGAGACGAACACGCGCGACGTCGTCACGTTCGCGGCAGAAACCTGGCCCGCTCTGCGCATTGCCGCGGGCGGCAAGTCGATGGGCGGTCGCATGACATCGCGCGCGCAGGCCAGTGACCCGCTGCCGCGCGTCGAGGCGCTCGTGTTCGTCGGCTTTCCGCTGCACCCGCCAGGGAAGCCATCGATCGAGCGCGCCGAGCACCTCGCCTCCGTCGACATCCCCATGCTCTTCCTGCAAGGCACCCGCGACGACCTGGCACATCTCGAGCTGATCCGCGGCGTCACCGACGAGCTCGGGCCGCGCGCGACGCTCCACATCGTCGAGGGTGCCGATCACGGGTTTGCGGTGCTCAAGCGCAGCGGACGCACCGGACCCGAAGTGCTTGACGAGCTCGCAGACACTACCGCGGCGTTTCTGGAGGGACTTCGATAAGAGGCGGATTTCGATAAGAGGCGGATCTGGAGAGGCTGCAGGAAGGCGGCACCCACGGACGGGTTGCGGCGCAACAAAACCCTGCTTGCGATCATGCATGATCGTGCCACGGACAGTTGCGGCGCAACAAAACCCCGCCTGCGATTGTGCATCGCGCCGCGAATTCGTAGCGCTGCAAAATGGGGTATTGGGAGAGAACGGCTTTCGAGCCATGTATTTGCGCGGCTACGAAATTCGCGCGTCGATGCCCTCTCGCGGCCACCGGAATCTTGCGCCGCAACAACTTCACCGCCAAGGCCTCCCTCTCTCGCGCTCGCCGGAAATTTGCGCCGCAACAACTTCACC
>DATABQ010000543.1:0-2534 GCA_036259495.1 Longimicrobiales bacterium
GCCCTCTCCGTCGAAGCACTGGCCGAGCGCCTCGGCGTCGTGATCTCCGATGCGGAAGAACGCGTGCGCCGCATCCGCGAACGGCTCAAGTCGGCGCGCGACCGTCGGCCGGCGCCGTATGTCGATCGGACGCTGTATTCCGGCTGGACCGCACTGGTCGCGTCAGGATTCCTCGCCGCCGAGCGATACGCCGGCATCGAAGGATGCGCGGCGACGGCGCTGCGCGCGCTCGATCGCATCATGCGCGATGCGTTCACGACCGACGCGGGCGTGCTGCACCGCGTCGGCGATCCCGCTGCCGGTGTTCACGTGGATGACCAGGCACACGTCCTCCTCGCCTGTGTCGATGCGTTCGAACACACGCAGGATGCCGCGTGGCTCGATCGCGCAACCGCCATCGCCGATGTGCTGCGCCGCCGGTTCCGCGACCCTGCGACCGGCGCGCTCCGCGATCGCCCGATCGACGACAAAGCCGCGGTCGCAACGCTCGATCGTCCGTATTTCCCAATCGCGGATGCACCATCACCGTCCGGCAATGGGGCGGCGGCGCTCGGTCTGCTTCGTCTGCACGCCTGCACCGGCGATGAGAACGCGCGGGCGGATGCGCGCGCGATCCTGCGCGCATTCGCCGGGTCGGCCGCCCAGCTCGGCAGCTCCGCCGCCACATGGATGAAGGCGCTGGCGTGGCATCTGAAGCCCGTCACGACCGTCGTGGTGGTTGAAGAGCAGGGCGGTCCGATGTGGAAGTCGGCGCTGCGGGCGTATCACCCGCGCACCGTCATCCTCCGCCTGGAGCCCGGCGGCGACGCACCGGATTCACTGCCGCCGGAGCTCGCTGCCATGCTCACGGGCGAAGCACCGCGCGGGTATGTGTGCTCGGGTAGAACCTGCGCCGCGCCGGCCGCCGACGTGCTCGAGCTGACGGAGCGGCTGCATCAGTTCAGGGGCTAGTCGCGCGGAAACCGGGCTTGACGTTTACAACATCGCCGGCGGCCGCCATTATCCCCGCCCGTTACGCGCACTGGAAGGAGAGCATGCCGACACGCGAGGAAGCGCTCACCCTGCTCGAGCAATGGGTGGAAAACCCCGGACTGCGCAACCACATGCGCTCGGTCGAGGCCGCCGTGCGGTGGTATGCCCGCGCTGCCGGTGCGGACGAGGAGCTGTGGGGGCTGGCGGGGCTGCTCCATGATCTCGATTGGGAGAAATATCCCGACGAGCATCCGTTGAAGGCGGTCGACGAGCTGCGGCGCCTCGGTTATCCGGAGGAAGTCCTGCATGCGATTCTCGCCCATCGCAGCGATTTCACAGGTACCGAGCCGGAAACGCCGCTGGACAGGACTCTCGTCGCCTGCGATGAGCTGACCGGCCTGATCACGGCGACCGCTCTCATGCGTCCTACCGGCATCGACGACATGAAGGCGAAGTCGGTGAAGAAGAAGATGAAGGACAAGGCGTTCGCGGCCGGCGTCGATCGCGATGACGTGCGCAGGGGCGCCGAGCTGCTGGGCGTCGATCTCGACGTGCACATCGAGAATGTCATAGCCGCCATGCAGGACATAGCCGACGAGCTCGGCCTTCGCAGGAGCCCCGCGCAGGAGCAGTGACTGCGAATCAGCGGCATACCAGCCGTAAGCGGCTTGCTGTCCGGCTGCACCGTGGAGCCGAGCGGGCAGTGGCCGGCGGCCATCCGTGGATATTCGCGGAGGGTATAAGGCAGCAGCGTCACGAGGGAGCAGCGGGTGATCTGGCGGTCGTATTCGATCGCAACAACAGGTTTCTTGCGATCGGCCTCTACGATCCCGATTCACCTATCCGCATTCGCGTGCTTCACCACGGTGAGCCGGAGACGATAGATGGCGATTGGTTCTGCGCGCGCATCACGTCCGCATTCGAGCGGCGGCAGAATCTGACCGATGACGACACGACCGGATTCCGTCTGATCCATGGTGAGAACGACGGCCTTCCGGGCCTGGTGGTGGACAGATACTCCCGAACGCTCGTCGTAAAACTGTATACGGCTGCGTGGCTGCCCCATCTCGATTCCGTGGTCGACACTCTGGTCTCCAACACCGATGCCGAACGTGCTGTGCTCCGCTTCAGTCGCGCTGCGGAGCGTGCAGTTGCTGCGTCGTCCGGAGGCAGCAGGGCGCAGGTGCTATTCGGCGAGCCACTCACCGGTCCCGTCCTGTTTCAGGAGAACGGCCTCACATTCGAAGCGGATCTGGTGCGCGGCCAGAAGACAGGGTTCTTTCTCGACCAGCGAGACAACCGCGCGCGTGTCGGGGAATGTTCGGCCGGGAAGACAGTGCTGAACGTGTTTGCGTACACGGGCGGCTTTTCCCTGTACGCGGCACGAGGCGGAGCGAAGTCTGTCACCAGTCTGGACATCAGCGCTCCTGCTCTGGCTGCGGCTGAACGCAACTTCGAGCACAATCGCTCGAACCATGCAGTTGCGGCGGCGCGCCACCGCACCGTCTGCGGCGATGCCTTCGATGTCCTGCGCGGGATGGCGAGCCGGGAGGAACGGTTCG
>DATABQ010000544.1:0-7037 GCA_036259495.1 Longimicrobiales bacterium
GTCCAGTCGGTCGACGAGTGCGGCGAGGAGGCGGTCGTGCAGGCGACGTGTGGTCTCGCGCAGCCCCGTACACCACGTGTCGAAGCGATAGCATCGTGACAGGTCGAGCCCCTCGAGGAAAGCGCCGCGGAAAACCGCTGCGGCGCGCTCCAGCTCCACCGCATCCGTATCATCCATCCGGCGCGCGACATCCTGCATGTCGGCGAAGTCGATGTACGCATCGCCGACCGTGAACGACACACGGCCGGCGTGGGTAGTGATCCGGCCAGCGCTACCTGCGTCGACGATGGGGCGCAGCTTGCTGAGCGCGCCGCGCAGCGCCGCACGCGGATCCGCCGGCCCGTCCCACAGCAGCTCGCACAGGTGCTCGCGGGCGTGCGCGCGACCGGTTGCGACCAGATAGGCCAGCAGCGCACGTGCTGTTCTCGACGGAGGGAGCTCGAGCGGATGCGCATCGCGCAGTACCTCGAGCGGGCCGAGCAGGCGGATTTCGAGCGTCGTTCCGCGCATCGCTCTGTGACGTGAGGGATGAGTCCATCCCATCCTATGCACGTCATGGGTGTGTGTCCACCCCGCACGACACATCCGGGTTGTAATCCGCGAAGACACCACTGGGGTTGTCCTTGCCTACCCATGCGTGCAGCGCCCACAGGTTGAACGTATCGTTCTGTTTGAACTCGCGGCCGAACAGCTCCGGTGGCTGCGCATCGCGCGCTCGAATCGCAAATGGAACGATGTATTCCACCGCGACGAACTCGTATGAACCGGCTGCGTTCCGCTCGTATATCAGGACTTCGGGTGTGGTGACGGCTACGCTCTCATCGACCAGGTCGGGATTCAGATAGTGATATCCCATCGCGCCGAGGTCGGGGTGCCTCAGACACTCGTTGCCGTTCGTCGGGTGCGTGACGAGCACCTCGTAGCCCACGTTCTGCGCTGCCGCGAGATCACGCAGCGGCTCGACGGCGCTGCTCAGCTCCTCCAGTGCACGATCCTGAGGCGAGCTGGGTGAATCATCGCATGCGATCGCCAGCAGCCCGGCCAGCATCGGCAGCAGAAGCCGCCTCGCCGAATGCCGTCGCATCATCATGATGCCCTCGGCTCGGCAGAGGCGGGATCCATCGTTCCGGCGATCTCACGAATCTCGTCCGCCGGAAATCCGCTCAGACGCGCGTGCTCGCGGATGACTTCCTCGTCGCGCGCCTCGTACACGCACGTGATCCTGTCTTTCGTCACGAAGCTCTCCCGCCAGCGTATGTCGTCGCTGCCGAGTCGGTCCAGCACGTCGCAGGACTTGTTCGCTCCCGCGTGAACCTGTTCCGGCGTCATCTCGTGTGCGCCCGGTATGTTCCGCTCGATCAGATAGGTAGGCATGCTTTGCTCCTCGCCTGGCCGGTGAATGCCGCACGGGCCCCATGTGGACCCGTCTTCGACCGCACTGTGCGGCCGATGCGAGTGCAGTGTCACGATCATGCGTGACAGTCAGCGTGTCAGAATTCGTGGTAATTTCAGCGTTGTTGTAGCGACCATGATCCGCGGGCGGCGGCATACACGTATAGTAAGGATGTGCATGGAACGAAGAATCCACTCTCATTGGAGGGCAACATGAAGTCCACAAAGCTTCTGGTATTCGCCGGCGTAGTGCTCGTCAGCATCAGCTGCGCGGACGCTCCGGGTATAACTGGTCCGATGGATTCCGCAGTGGCGCTCGCGGCGGAGTCTTCGAACGCTACGGGACCCGTCGCTGCAACGGGAGAGTACGACGCGATCGTCGACTTCACGACGCTGACGCTGACGCCCAGAGGAAGCAATTGCCTCCTGCAGGTCGACGGTCAGCTCGTGTTCTCCGGGACGATCGAAGGAGCGGCGACCGGAACGACGACGGCCCTCGTTTTTGCGACCTGTCCTGAGGTAGCTACCGCGCCGCCAGGAACGTATCCTGACGTGTTCAAGTCGGAGCTCGCGTTCGAGGGCACGATCGCCGGCGAGCCCGCAGCGGGTGACATGATGTACCAGGGCCGATCACAGGAGGGCGGGCGAATCGAGGGTCACGTTATCGCGTCCCGGGGGATCGCAGGCGTGCTCGACGTCGACGCGCAACTTGCGGTCGGCGGGTCGTACTCGGGATCGCTCGTCGTGCATTGACGGTTTCGCCGCGCGGATGCACCACCTGGAGTCAAGGTCTGGAGGAGCTCGGCATATCGCGAATCTCAGAATTCTGGAGGTGAAGCGCATGAAGCGTTGGTTGGCTCCCGTCGTCGCGAGGTCTGAAGGCGGACGACGCAGAATGAGCATGCGCCTGCCCCTCGCCCACTCGCCCTCCTACTCCCTCCAGGATGGTGTCTTCTGGGTAACGGACGGAGGCGGAGCATATCGATTCCGACGGCAGACACTCGAGGGCGATACTCTCCTCGTCGTCGAGCGCGGCTATGATCCTGTTCCCGTTCCGGACAGCATTCGAACGGCAGAGATCGAGGGGCTGGCCGGCGAGGGCCGCGGATACCCCGACGACTTCGATCCGTCCGATGTGCCGGCGGTGTTCCCTCCGAGTGGAGCAGTATGACCGAGCACGGCGTAATCCGGACTGGCGCGCGCATCGCCACGTTCGTTCTTGCATGCCTCATGGCAGGCGCGCCGCTGTCGCTTTCGGCTCAGCAGCAGGACACGGTCACGCACGACACGGTGCCTGACGACGTGTGGCGGAGAGCTGGCAGCAACAACTGGTATCTGAGGTTGATCGTTCCCGCGTCTGATACCGTCGCGGGGCTGGTGCGATACACCAGCGGTGCGGCATGGATAGGTGGCGAGCCGGTGCCGCCGGTCGTTCTGTGTATCGAGCGGCGTGTCGTGCGCGGGAGTGGCGCATTGGTCGGCGGACTCATCGGGCTGGTCGCAGGAGGACTCATGGGAATCGGCGTGGCCGAGGGTCTGCGCGACCCGGAGCCCGGCGCTGGTCTGCGAGGTTTCGGTTTCGGCGCCGGTCTCGGGGGCATGTTCGGTGTGCTGTCAGGACGAATAGCCGCTCCCGGACGTGTGGAATGGGAGCGGGTCTGGATGCGTCGAAGCCCGGACCGCCAATGGACTCAGCGGGAGGGCGAGGTGATCGGACCGTGCAGATGAAGGGTCTCTCACTATCGCAGCATCACGCGCGAGGACGGTCGGGTGCACGGAAGGACATGAAGCCAGGTGCTGTATTGATGGTCGCTGCATGTTTGCCGCTGTGTTGAGTTGCGGATCCCCCGGTTTGGGAGAGGCGAACCCATGAGACTCCTGCTGTCAGGCGGTGCTGCGCTGACGATCGTCGCGAGCATCTTCCTCCTGCGAATCGTGGTTCACGGCTACACGGACCACGGTCACCTCGACGTATTCCACCTGATCATCGCGGTTGCAGCGGCATCCATTGGCGTACTCCTCCTGCTCCGCGCTTTCCGGAGGAGGGCAGCATGACATTTCGAATACCCGGCGTGAGATCGATGCGCGGCACTCGTCGAGCCTTCGTGCTCCTGATGCTCGCGACAGCTGCCTGCGCCGACTCACCGGAGTCCGCCGTCGTAACCGAGCCGATTGCGATCGGTGAACCCGTCCTGCTCATAGGCGCGGATGAATCCCGCGATGGCCATCTGCTTCATCGCGTCACTACTGTCGTGAGGCATGAGGATGGCCGGATCCTGCTGGCGAACTCCGGGTCAGGCGAAGTGCGCGTGTTCTCCCCGGACGGGGAGCTGGTGCGGAGCTTCTCGAGGAGCGGTTCGGGCCCGGGCGAGCACCAGTTTCTTGCACGACTGTGGCTCGCGGGCGACACGATCATCACATACGATCCGCTCGCGGAGAGACTGAACTACTGGAGCATCGAGGGCGAGCTGCTTTCGGACGCGCGGTTCGCGGACGGGCCGCACCACCTTCGCCACAGAGTGGAAACGGGACGGTTCGTCAGCGCGCCGGTCAGTCAGCAGCCTTTCGCAAAGGGAACCAGCCGCATCGACTCCAGTGCGGTGTCCCTCGTTTCTCCGGGTCTGCGCGCAATCAGCGTTGTGACAGCTCCTGCCCAAACGCGATTCGGTGCGACGCTACCTGATGGAGGCACCATTTTCACGCCGCTGCCGCTGGAACCGCAATTGAGCGTGGCCGCGAACGAACGACAGATCATCGTCGGGTACGGTGGCGACACCGTCGTATCACGATATGGTGCTGACGGTTCACTGCTCGGCCAGGTTCCCCTCCCCATGCGCAGTGAAGCGCTCAGCGAGCAGGCAAAGTCGGCGTGGCAGGAGACGATGTTCGAGCGCGTATCCGCCGATGAGCGAGCCCAGATGGAACGCTACCTCGCCTCCCTGCCCTACTCCGCCGATCTGCCCGTCTTCGACCGGATACTCGTTGACGACGAAGATCGCATCTGGGTCCGTCAGTTCCACGTGCCCGGCCGGGACAGCACCACCTGGTCGGTGGTCGATCCCGATGGAGAGCGGTTCGCCGTGGTACGTGCGCCGGCCGCGGCCGATATCCGGCACATCAGCCATGGCCACGCGGTCGGTATTCTGTCTCGCGCCGATGGTGCTGAGCAGGTTGCAGTGTGGCGAATCCCGGAGCATTGACATCGGAGGAATTTCCGGGACCGAATCACCCGCCGGCGCGATGTCGATTCGCGGGTCCGTTGTTCGACGCATCTGTGAAAGTCGATCACTGGAACTCGCGTGAGGATGGTATGAGAAAGCTGATTGTTTCGGAGTTTGTGAGCCTCGACGGTGTCATGCAGGCGCCCGGCGGCGAGGACGAGGATCGGGATGGCGGGTTCGAGCACGGCGGCTGGACGATCCCCTACTGGCATGATGACATCGGGGAGAGCTTCTTCGCGCTGATAGAGCACTGTGATGCCTTCCTGCTCGGCCGGCGCACGTATGTAACGCACGCCGAAGCATTCGAGCCGCTGCCTCCCGGCGATCCGTTCGGCGACGCGATGAATGCGCCGCGCAAGTACGTCGTCTCGAAGACGCTCCAGGAGCCGATCTGGCGCAATACGACGATCATTCGCGCCGATGTCATCGAATCGGTTCGCGCGTTGAAGGCTGAGCCCGGAAAGAACATCCTGACCGATGGCAGCAGTCAGCTCGTCCATGCACTGCTCGCGCACGATCTCGTCGACGAGTTGCACCTGCTCGTGTATCCGCTGACGCTGGGAAGCGGCAAGCGCGTAATGCCCGAAGGCGTACACTCGACGTTCAGCCTGATGTCCGCCACGCCGTTCCCCACCGGTGTGGTACGACTCCACTACGCCCGCCAGTAGAGGCAGGCCTGCGGCTCGGCGGACGCGACGGGACCAGGCGTTAACAGCCACCCATCCGCGGAGGTGTTCATGCGATCCGTGATAGCCGCTCTGCTACTGATCCTCGCACCGGCCGCTGCCGCCGCGCAGGCCGCACCGTTCCGGCTGGAGCCGGTGACGCGGATCGGGTGCGCGGAGTGCGATGGCCCCGAGATGTTCACGCGGGTTATGGGGCTGGGGGTGTGGGATGGCCGTGTCTACGTCCTGGACCAGACGGCGCCGATGGTGCGCGTGTTCGATGCGGCGGGTCACCCGGTTCGCGTGTTTGGCCGGACCGGCGACGGTCCCGGCGAGCTGCGGATGCCGATGCGCATCTTCCCACGCGAGGATCGCGGCGTGGATGTGTACGACATGCAGCAGATGCGGATCACGAGCTTCGATTCCATCGGTAACCAGACGGGCAACGCGCCTCTCAGGGCGGGCCTTTTCGTGCGCCTGGCCGCGGCGCCCCGCTCCGATTTCACGTACTACACCCCGCTCCGGCCGGATAGAACCGACCAGCCGGTCATGCGGCTCGCCCGCGGCAGCGATACGCCCGAGGAGTTCACCGTTCTCACACCCAACATTCCGACTGCGCGCACCGACGAAATCACGCACGCCCCGATCCTGGCCGCGCGGCCCGCGGGCGGCATTGCGATTGGATACGGGCACGAGGCCTATCAGATCCGCGTGTTCGACGAGCAGGGCAGCTTCGTCAGGGATATCGTCCGCAATGTTTCGAGGCCGCGTAAGACGGAAAAGGAAATTGCGAAGGAGCAAGCGGCCCGCGAGATGTCGATCGGGCGTTTGTCCGCAATGGTGACCGAGGCCGGACACGACCCTCCGCGGCTCAGCGTGTCCGTCGACGAGGAACGGCGTCACTTCACAGACCTGCAGTTCGATGCAGCCGGACGCCTCTGGGTTCAGACGGAACGCGGATCGCCGGACAGCACGATCTTCGACGTCTTCGATCCGGGGGGCGAATACCTGGGCGGCGTGTCTCTGCCGACGCGCATCAATTCCTTCGCGTTGGGCGATGACCTACTCGCGGCACCCATGTCTGATGACGACGGCATCCACTACATCGCGGTCTGGCGAGTGCGCTGAGTTCATGCCAACAGGCCAACGGACCCGGGTTCCAGGTTCCGGGTCGACTCATTAGGCTATGGAAGCGCCCCCGTCGGCATGCCATCATTGCCGCGTCCTGGTCGGGGTACCATCCCCAGCAGGAATCTCTCGATAATTCCTCCAAAATAGTGGATACCGCATAGTCAGACCGGCCGATGTGGAACGTGGAAACCAGGTCCGACAGAGGATGTCGATTGCGGAATTCTCGTTCGTAGGTATGGTGAGGCAGCGACAAAAACGGCGCTGCCCACCACAACTGACCGGGAGACAGTCATGCGCTACCTGATCCTGATCTACGACAGCGAAGCCGACGCGCCGGAGACGACGGACGCCGAGATGCAGCAGTGGTTCGAGTACACCGAGCGCCTGAAGAGCTCGGGCGGCTACCTGGGGGGCGAGGCACTGATGCCCACATCGACTGCGACGACGGTGCGGAAGAACGGCAGCAAGGTGCTGACGACGGACGGGCCGTTCGCGGAGACGAAGGAGCAGCTCGGCGGGTACTACCTCATCGACGTCGCGTCCGAGGCCGAGGCGCTCGAGTGGGCTGCGAGGCTGCCGGGTGCGAAGCGCGGCTCCGTCGAGGTCCGCCCGCTCATGCCGATCCCGG
>DATABQ010000545.1:0-4182 GCA_036259495.1 Longimicrobiales bacterium
TAACGTGGATTCCCTCAGCGGATTCCTTCGCACCGACAGCGGTCGGACGGTGGTGTTCGCGATCGTGGCGAACAACAGCGGACGGCCATCGTCGGCAATGAGGCCGGTTCTGGACGATATCGTCCGCGTCCTCGCCCGCACGTATTAGCGTCGTGATTTCTGAATCACAACACCAGCGGTGCCCAGCGCCGCGCGTGCAGCGGGCGTAATGGCGCGGCTTCGGTTGTGCATCGTACTCGCCCTGTTCTGCGCCTGTTCGGGCGATCGCCGGCCCCGGCTGGTTGTCGGGACGACGCACACTGTTGAGGACTCGGGGTTACTGGCCGTTCTCGTGAACGAATACGCAGAGGCATACGCGTCTGACCACCGTGTGTCGGTCATAGTTGCAGGGAGTGGCGAGATACTCGCCATGGCGCAGCGCGGCGATGTGGACGTGGTGCTCTCGCACTCTCCCGAAGCGGAGGCAGCGCTGCTCGCGAGCGGGCGTGTCGTCTCACGGGAGCCTGTGATGCGGAACCATTTCGTCCTGCTCGGCCCGCCGTCTGATCCGGCCAGCGCCGGCTCCGCTTCGACCGCCGCAGCCGCGTTCCGCCAGGTTGCGGCCGCGCGCCAGCCGTTTGTCTCCCGGGGCGATGACAGCGGTACGCATCGCATGGAGCTGGCGGTGTGGTCGCGCGCGCGGGTGGAGCCTGCCTGGGACGGCTATATCGAGGCGGGCACGGGTATGGCCGACGCACTGCGTCTGGCGTCCGAACGGGGCGGCTACATCCTCTCCGACGTGGCGACGTACGAGGCTATGCGTGGCGAGCTGGACCTGGGGATCGTCCATGAGCGAAGCAATGAGCTGCCGAACGAGTACAGTGTGCTCATCGTAGCCGATGCGAGGAACCCCGATGGTGCACGCACGTTCGCGGACTGGCTCATGAACGAGCGCGCCCGGGAGCTGATCGCGGGTTACCGCACCCCGGGCAGCGGCCGTGCATTGTTCATCCCGGCAGCGCGGCGTGAGCGGCAGCATGACTGACAATCTGAACATACTGCTGGTCGAGCACAGCGCGGACGAGACGGTGCGGATACGCGGGTATCTGCAGTCCGCGGCCGGCGCGTTCGACCTCCGTACTGCACACGATCTCGGCGAGGCCATCAATCTGCTCGAGCAGCATTCATTCGATGTGATACTCCTCGACCTCGCGCTCCCCGGCTCGGCAGGTCTCCCGGCACTCGCCCGGCTGACTCTGGCATCCGGACGCATTCCCGTCGTAGTGCTCACCGGTACCGACGATGAAGCGATCGGACTGCGTGCCGTGCAGGCGGGCGCCGAAGACTACCTGCTGAAGGGGCAGCTGCACGGCACCCTGCTGTGGCGGGCGTTGCGCCATGCCGTGGAGCGGAATCGCGCAGCGAATCGCATCGAGTTCCAGTCGCAGCTGCTGGACCAGGTGGGACAGGCGGTGATAGCGACAGACACCACAGGCACCATCCAGTACTGGAACGCGGCGGCGCAGGCGCTCTTCGGCTGGGCGGCCGAGGAAGTGATTGGCAAGCCGCTGCGGAGCATCATTCCCGCCGATGAGGATGGGGCGGCAGCCATCAGATCGGCCTCTGAGTCGTGGACGGGGGAAGTGGTGGTGCAGCGGAGGGACGGCAGGCGCATCCTCGTCGGAGCGACGCTGAGCACGCTGCGCGATTCATCAGGCGAGGTGATCGGAAGGATCGGTATTTCGACCGACGTCACTGAGCGGCGTGCGGCAGAGAATGCACTGCGCGAGAGTGAGCAGCGTCTGCGGCTGTTCGTCGATACGATGCCCACGATCGTCTGGACCACGGGGACGGACCTTCGAATCACGTCGATACGGGGAGCGGGGCTGCGCGGACTGGCAGGTGTCGCGGAGAGCGCGATTGGCCGCCACATCTCCGAGTTCGCGATGTCTCCCGACCTGGTGAGGAGCTCCGAGGTTCTGGCGGGTGAGGCGGTCAGCGCCGCCGTGGAATGGAATGGTCATGCATTCGATGTGCACATCGAGCCGCTGCGTGACCCGCATGGTGTGATTACCGGAACGATCGGTATTGCGCTCGACGTGACGGAACGAAGGCGATCGGAGCTCGAAGCCGCACAGTATTTCGAGCTGCTTCGCACCGTCATCGACGCCGCCCCGCTAGCGATCGTCGTCATCGATGAAGAGGCGCGCGTATCGCTCTGGAACCGCGCCGCGGAACGCATGTTCGGCTGGCGATCCAGTGAAGTCATCGGTCATCCGGTTCCGTATGTACCGCAGGAGGAGCGCGGCCGCTTCGACCAGGCCCGCGCGAGAGTGAGTAGCGGCGGCGGTCCCGAGAAGCTCACCGGAAAGCGGGCGACAAAGGACGGGCACATGATCGACGTCGTGGTGACTGCTGCGCCCGTGCTGGGGGCGGACGGCCGGTATCACGGCACGATGGGGATCATGGAAGATGTCACGCAGCAGCGACTCTCCGCGGAGCTGCAGGAACGGCTGACGGCGATCATCGAAGCATCGCCGGACTTCGTCGCGACATTCGACGTCGAGCGGCGCACCCTGTTCATCAATCGCGCAGGTCGCGCGCTGGTCGGGCTCGCAGCCGATCAGGATCTCACAGCGACCACGCTGGAACAGTTCTGCACACCCGACACAGCCGAAGAGCTGCATCTCGGAGCGCTGCCACGGGCGCTTCAGGAGGGTACGTGGTCCGGCGAAGCAAGATTGCGGACGGTCGCAAACGACGACGTTCTCGTCTGGCTCACGCTGGTCGCCCATCGCCGCGCAGGCGGCGATCTCGCCTTCATTTCGGCCGTCGCACAGGACATGAGCGAGCGTCGCTTCCTGGAGGAGCAGCTTCGGCAGTCACAGAAGATGGAGGCGGTCGGGCGGCTCGCCGGTGGCGTGGCCCACGACTTCAACAACCTGCTCACAGCCATTGCAGGACATACCGAGCTGCTGCTCGAGGACCTCGGCGAGGACGATGCGATCCGCAGCGACATCGAAGAAATCCTGCGGGCGGTCGATCGAGCGTCGAACCTGACGCGACAGCTGTTGGCGTTCAGCCGGCGGCAGGTGCTGCAGCCGAGGCTGCTCGACGTCAATCAGGTCATCACCGATCTCGGCACGCTGCTGCGCCGCCTCATCGGCGAGGACGTGACGCTCAGCGTGAGCCTCGATTCGGGGCTGCCCACCATCCGAGCCGACCGTGGGCAGATCGAGCAGGTCGTGATGAACCTGATCGTAAATGCGCGTGATGCGCTGCCGCACGGCGGCGAGGTGCGGCTGGCAACGAAAGCACTCGAGGTAGAAGACGATTCGCTCGAGCATCGACGCGGTGTGTCACCCGGCACGTACATTCAGATCGCCGTGAGCGATAACGGCGTCGGCATGGATGAAGCCGTGATGACACGCATCTTCGAGCCGTTCTTCACCACGAAGGAACAGGGGAAGGGTACCGGACTCGGCCTCCCCACGGCACATGGCATCGTGTCGCAGTCCGGCGGCCGCATACTCGCCGATAGCGAGCTCGGCTCAGGCAGCACGTTCCGTGTCCTGCTCCCGAAAGCCGCCGGCGTTGTCGAGGACGAGGTTCCGGACGCTGCGATTCAGAAGGACGCGAGTGGCACGGAAACAGTCCTGCTCGTGGAAGACGAACATGCCGTTCGCCGTCTCGGGTGCCGTATTCTCGAGCGGAAGGGTTACAATGTGGTAGAAGCGGATTCGGGTTCGGCCGCGATCCGGCTGTTCGAGCACATGGCGCCGGTCATCACGCTGCTCGTCACTGATGTGGTCATGCCGGGCATGAGCGGCAGCGAGCTCGCGCGACGCCTGCGCGACATGAAACCAACACTCCGTGTGCTCTTCACGTCAGGCTATACGGCCGACGCGATAGAGCGCCACGGAGGATTCGAGCCGGGCACGGCGTTCCTCGAGAAGCCGTTCACTCCCGACGCTCTCGCCCGCAAGGTGCGCGAGGTCCTCGACGATCGGAATTGCTAGCCGATGCTATGGCTCCTCCTCCTCTTCCTGCTCGTCGCGGCGTACGGCCTGTGGCGCGGGTTCGGACCCATTCAATGGATCTGGCTGCTCTTCGGCAGCGCCATTGCCCTGCTCGTCCTCTGGTTCCTCCTGCTCGCCTTCGTCATCGGACCGGAGATGGTCAGGACCGGCCCCCCGACTGGAT
>DATABQ010000546.1:0-6635 GCA_036259495.1 Longimicrobiales bacterium
GCGCGCTCCAGTGGATCGATGAGTTCCGGATCGACGGTCTACGGCTGGACGCGATCCACGCGATTCTCGACAGGTCGGCGACCCCGTTCCTGCGAGAGCTCGCGGACGCCGTTCACGAGCGTGCCGAGCTTCACGGCCGCACGGCCATCCTCATCGCCGAAAGCGATCTCGGAGACGCGCGCGTCATGCGTTCGGAGCGACTCGGCGGACTCGGCATCGATGCGCAGTGGCTCGATGATTTCCACCACTCGCTCCGCACCCTCCTCACCGGAGAGGCTGACGGCTACTACATGGACTTCGGCACGCTCGCGCATTTCGCGCGTGCCTGTCAGCGCGGCTTCGTCTATACGGGTGAGTACTCCCGCTTCCGCAACCGGCGCCACGGCGCGCCGGCGCCGGACATACTGCCGCGGCAATTCGTCGCGTACGCGCAGAACCACGACCAGATCGGCAACCGCATGATGGGCGACCGTCTGAGCGAAAGCGCCTCACCGGCTCAGCTGCGACTCGCGGCCGCCGCGGTCATCCTCTCGCCGTTTACACCCATGCTGTTCATGGGCGAGGAATACGGATCCGTGAGACCATTCCCGTTCTTTGTCGACTTCGGCGACGCCGATCTCATTTCTGCCGTGCGCGAGGGACGCAAGGCCGAGTTCGCATCCTTCAGCTGGAAGGGCGAGCCGCCGGACCCGCAATCAGAACAGACGTTCGGCAGCGCCGTCCTCGACTGGGACACGCGTGAGCAGGACGGCCGCCAGATGCTCGCTCTGCACGCACGCCTGATCGAGCTGCGACGGACGCAGCCCGGAATCCACGCGGCCGACGCAATCAATACGGAGATTCTCGATATGAACGGCGCGTCTGCAGCAGGTACCTCGCGGCATGGCGTTGTCGTGATCCGACGCCGGGCTGCCGAGCAGAGCTCGATACTCCTGCTGAACTTCGCGCCCGAGCCTGCGCACTTCCCTCTTTCTGCCGTCGGGCCCGGCTGGTACTGCGCTCTCGACACCGCGTCCGACGAGCCCCCGCGGGAAATGCCGCGCGATCGGTTCGATCTCGCGCCTCACAGTGCAGTCCTGCTGCTCCACGACGAAACCTGACTGGTATGGAACGCTACGTCTGCATTCACGGCCACTTCTACCAGCCGCCGCGGGAGAACGCATGGCTGGAAACGATCGAACAGCAGGATTCCGCTTACCCGTACCACGACTGGAACGAACGCATCACGGCGGAAGCGTACGGTCCGAACGCCGAAGCCCGCATCCTGGATGATCAGAGCCGTATCATCCGGATCGTGAACAACTACGCGCGAATCAGCTTCAATTTCGGACCGACACTGCTTTCCTGGATGCGCGAGCATGCGCGCGAGACGTACGATGCTGTACTCGAGGCGGATCGCGAGAGCATCGCACGCTTCGGCCATGGCTCCGCACTGGCGCAGGCCTACAGTCACTCCATCCTTCCGCTCGCCAACGCACGCGACCGGCAGACCCAGGTGGCCTGGGGTGTTCGCGACTTCGAATGGCGCTTCGGCAGGAAGCCCGATGGCATGTGGCTTCCCGAAACGGCCGTCGATACGGCTACTCTCGAGGACCTCGCCCGCAATGGCATTCGGTTCACGATCCTCGCACCGAATCAGGCGGCCGCTGTACGGCCGATCGGCGCGCGCGACTGGCAGGACGTCCGTCAGACCGGCGTCGATACCAGACGCAGCTATCTCTGCCGGCTGCCATCCGGCGCCGAGATCGTGCTGTTCTTCTATGATGGCGCTACATCGCGCGCGGTCGCGTTCGAGGGGCTGCTGCGCAACGGCGAGCATTTCGCCCAGCGTATCCTAGCACTGAACGACAACGCGGAGGACGTGAGCCTCGCCCACATCGCAACTGACGGGGAGACGTACGGCCACCACCACCGGCATGGCGAGATGGCTCTGGCCTATGCGCTTCACGACATGGAGGAACGCAAGCTCGCCACGCTCACGAATTACGCGGCGTTCCTCGAAAAGCACCCGCCCGCCTGGGAAGCCAGGATAGAGGAGAACACGTCCTGGAGCTGCGCCCACGGCATTGAGCGCTGGCGCAGCGACTGCGGCTGTCACACCGGTGGTCTGCCCGGCTGGAACCAGAGCTGGCGTCAGCCGCTGCGAGCGGCACTCGACTGGCTGCAGCAGGAGATCACCCCCCACTTCGAACGACGCGCCGGCGAGCTGATGACGGATCCGTGGGCCGCGCGCGACGACTACGTCGATGTGATCCTCGACCGCAGGCGCAACACCATACCCTTCGTCGCGAAGCACGCGCGCGGCAGGCTTACGGAAGCGGAGGTCACCACTCTGCTGGAGCTGATGGAGCTGCAGCGTCATGCAATGCAGATGTATACGAGCTGCGGCTGGTTCTTCAACGAGGTCTCGGGGATCGAGACCGTACAGGTTCTCCAGTATGCCGGTCGCGTCGTTCAGCTCGCAGAGAAGCTCTTCGACACATCGTTCGAGAAGGGGCTTCTCGATCGACTCGAGGCCGCTCAGAGCAACATCCCGGAAAAGGGGAATGGGCGCCGCATTTACGAGCAGCACGTCGTGCCCGCACGCGTCGATCTGCTCAATGTGGCCGCACACTACGCCGTGAGCTCCCTGTTCGACGAGACGCGCTCCGAAATGCGCATCTACTCCTATCAGGTGGAGCTGGAGCACGGCGACCGCCGACAGAGCGGCGACACGGTACTGCTCGTTGGGCGGGCACGCGTCACGTCCGAGATCACACAGGAGTCGGATGTGGTCACGTTCGCGGTGCTCCACTTCGGCAATCACAACCTGACCGGCGGCATCCGCCGGTTTGCGGGCGACGACGAATACCGGTTGCTCCGCGAAGAGCTCCTGCGTGCGTTCTCGACTGCCGATCTCTCGGCAGTCGTGCGGCAGCTCGCCAATTTCCCCGAGTACACGTTCTCTCTGAAATCGCTGTTCGGCGACCGCCAGCGCCAGATCCTCTACCGCGTCCTCGAATCGAGTGTCACCGATGCGGAGCGCGCATACCGCCGGCTCTACGAGGAGAACGCATCGCTGATGCGCTTCCTCATCGCCCAGGACCTGCCGCTGCCGCGTGCCTTCCGCATGGCCGCCGAGTTCGTTCTGAACAGGGACATAAGGCAGATGCTGTCATCGCCGAAGCTCGATCTCGAGCGCGCGCGGTCTCTGCTGGAGGAGGCGGAAGCGACGCGTGTCCAGCTCGACCGCGAAGGGCTCAGCTACGTCGTCGGGAAATCACTCGAGCACGCAGCGTACGAGCTGCTCGAACGGCCTCAGGACCTGACGCTGCTCCAGGCGTGGTCGGATCTCGCCACACTCACCGCGTCGCTGCCGTTCGACGCGAACCTGTGGAAGTCACAGAACGTGTTCTACGAGCTGCTCAATACCGTCTACCCTGTCGTGCGCGAGCGCGCTGATGGCGGCGATGAGGAGGCGCGCAACTGGGCGGATGTGTTCACTGCCCTCGGCGATCAGCTCTCCGTCGTGGTGAGCTGACATGCGCGTCCCCATCTCGACCTACCGGCTCCAGATCAACGACGAGTTCACGCTCCACGATGCGCGCGCGATCGTGCCGTACCTGGCGCACCTCGGCATCAGCGACCTCTACCTCTCGCCCGTTTTCGAGGCACGCAGCGGCAGCACGCACGGCTACGACGTGACCGATCCCACGCGGATCCGGGCCTCGATCGGCGGCATCGACGCGCTGCGACAGCTGAGTGCGGAGGCGCGACAGCACCACATGGGCATCCTGCTCGACATCGTTCCGAACCACATGGCGGCGTCTGTCGAGAATCCGTGGTGGGACGATGTGCTGCAGCACGGACGCGATTCGGCCTACGCATCGTTCTTCGACATCGATTGGGGCACGGAAGCCGAGCCGAGCCGTCTCGTCCTCCCGGTCCTCGGCGATACACTCGACGCGGTGCTCGAGCGCGGGGAAATTCGCATCGACGCCGATGCCGGACGGGTGGTCTACCACTCAGTGGAGCTGCCGCTCGCTCCTGGCTCCGGTTCCGGCGGTGTGCGCGAGGTACTGAGCAGCCAGCATTACAAGCTCGCGCATTGGCGGACCGCTTCGGAGCACATGACGTACCGGCGGTTCTTCGACATTACGGAGCTCGCCGGCGTGCGTGTCGAAGATGAGGAGGTATTTCGCGCCACTCACTCGCTGATTCGGGATCTCGCGAGTGAGGGGACCATCACGGGCCTCCGCATTGATCACATTGACGGACTCGCCGACCCTGCGGCATACCTCCAGTCGCTACGCGCGTATGTGCGCAGTCCGGATGGTGAGCCTCTCTTCACCGTCGTCGAAAAGATCCTCGAGAGCTCCGAATCCCTGCCGGCGGACTGGGCGTGCGAGGGGACGACCGGCTACGAGTTCCTGAGCCTGGCAACGGCACTGCTGATCGAGCCGGCAGGTCTGGCCCGCATCGACACGTTCTATCGACGCATCAGCGGCGATACACGCCAGTTCCACGAGCTTGCGAGGGAAAAGAAGCTGCTGGTCATGGAGCGGCTGCTCGGAGGGGAGCTCGAAGCGATATCCCGCCGGCTTTCGGAGCTCACCGGCATCGGGTACGGCACCGCCCGCCGGGCAGTGGCGGAGGTGACGGCGAGCATGTCGGTGTATCGGACGTACACGCGCGACGAGAACGTCAGCGCGACCGACCGCCGTCGTGTCGCCGAAGCTGTCAGTGACGCGCTCCCGCGCACGAAGGACAGGGATCTCCAGCAGGCGATCGAATCGGTAAAGCGCGTGGCACTGCTCGAGCACGATGGCAGCACCGCCGCACAGCTCGAGTGGGTCACACGGTGGCAGCAGTTCACCGGCCCCGTGATGGCGAAAGGATACGAGGATACCGCGCTGTACTGTCACAACGCCCTGCTTGCCGCGAACGACGTAGGCACCGATCCCGCGCACCCGTGCCTCTCGGCATCGGAGCTGGCGGCCGCCCTCGTCCGCCGCAGCGGCGCAGGAGCGCTGTCGCTGAATGCCACCGCGACGCACGACACGAAGCGAGGCGAGGATACGCGTGCGCGCATCGCCGTGCTCTCGGAGCTGCCCGACGAGTGGCGCAGCCGCCTCCGTCGCTGGATCCGGCAGGGTGACGAGTGGAAGAACGAGGTTGCCGAGGAGGAGGAAACCGTCGCGCCTTCGGCGGATGTCGAGAGCCTCCTCTACCAGACCCTGCTCGGCGCCTGGCCGCTGGACGGCGTCGACGATGCGTTCCGCGAGCGGATCAAGGCGTACATGACAAAGGCCGTCCGCGAGGCAAAGGAGCAGACGAGCTGGCGCCGCCCGGACGAGGATTACGAGAAGGCGCTCGGCGGATTCATCGAGCTCCTCATGGCGGAGTTCGGTCGCGAAGGCCTCGCCGAGGACGTCGGTGCCCTTGCGCATCGGCTTGCCCCGCACGGCGCGCTCAACAGCCTCGCCCAGCTCATCCTCAAGGCGACCGCACCGGGTATTCCCGACATCTATCAGGGAACCGAGCTGTGGTCGAATACACTCGTGGATCCCGATAACCGCGCACGCGTCGACTTCGGCACGCGACAGCACATGTTCGAACAGATCGCCGCCATCCGGGACACGCCCGATCCCGCCGAGATTCGCACTCTGCTGGAGTCATGGAAGGATGGGAGGATAAAGCTGCTGCTCACCGCGGTCGCGCTCCGGTTCCGCGCCGCCCACCGGGATGTGTTCGAGATGGGCGATGTGATGGCTCTGTCGACGACCGGCAGCCAGGCCGATCACATCTTTGCGTTCGCCCGCGTCCGTGGCAGCCGCGCCTGTATCATCGCGCTGCCGCGCTGGACAGCGGCGCTCGGAGACAGCGTCGCCATCGATCCGGAGGTCTGGGGCGACACGGCCGTTGAATTGCCGCCGCACCTGCGCCGCACGTGGCACAACGCAATCACCGGCGAAACCTGCAGCAGTGAGGGCGCCCTGCCCGCCGCTACACTGTTTCAGTCAGTGCCCTTTGCGCTGCTGGAAGTGTCGCAGCCGATCGGCGCCTGATCGTCCCGCGCCTGATCGTCCCGCGCCTGATGGTCCCGCGCCTGATCGTCCCGCTCGCCGGCTGATCGCGCCGGGTCAGCCTTTCCGTGTCGCGCGGTGCGCGGCCACGATCCCGCCGGTCATCGATTCCCACTGCACGTCCGCGAAGCCAGCACCTTCCAAGCGGCGTGTCAGCTCCGCCGGCTCCGGGAACCTCAGGACGGACTCTGGCAGATAGCTGTACGCGCTGCCATGCCGGCTTACGAGGCGCCCCACCAGCGGGAGCACGCGCCGGAAATAGAACAGATACAGCCCCCGGAACGGCTGCCACTGCGGCGTCATGAACTCCAGCACCACCAGTCGGCCGCCAGGCCGGATCACCCTCGAGAACTCCCGCAGCCCCGCATCCAGGTCGGCGAGGTTCCGCACCCCGAATGCGACCATCGCGCCGGATACACTCCCATCCGCCAGCGGCAGGCGCAGCGCGTCCGCGCACGCGGGCGCTATCCTCCGGCCCTGAAGCTTGCCCCGCCCAGCATCGAGCATCGGATATGCAAAGTCGAATCCGAGCACCGTCCCGCTGAAGGCCGGCCGGTCCGCCAGCTCAAC
>DATABQ010000547.1:0-8181 GCA_036259495.1 Longimicrobiales bacterium
CCGACCCCTCTCCAGGACGCGTAGCGCAACGCCGATAGCCGCGATCCTCCAGAACGGCAGCGGAGCAGACCGGCAGGAGAGAAGGAATTCGGGAGAGCGATCCCCTTAGCGCTTCGGCTGAAGCGCCATGTCCTGACGGAACTTGTCGTAGCTCTCCCTGCTCAGCTCGCCATTCTGCAGCTTCTCATCCAGAACTTCCTGCGCCTGCCCCTCGAACGTTTCCTTCTTGCGGTCGTGGCGGCGTGCGATGAGCCACAGTATGAACAGGACGAGCAGGTACTCCGAGAGGGGGCTGTAAGGCGCGGGAGTGTCCAGAAACGTCAGGACGGAGTCCACCCAGTCCCCCTGACCCGGGGGAGCCGCTGCCGTCTGCAGCAGCAACATCATGCCATTCATTGCTATCGTCTCCCGTCGACCAGCGCTGCGCGTACGGCTTCCGGGCGGAAGCATACATCGCGACCGCGTTCATCTTCGAACCAGAGCAGCTTGCCGTTTCTCATCCGGAACAGGATCAGGCGTTGAAGCTCGAGGGGAGAGTGTTTCCAGCGCGCGCGAAAGGACACCTCCCCGTCGTCGGTCGCGAGCGACACGGCGACGGTCGGTATCAACGTGCGGATCGGAACGCGGGCGTAGTAAACCATGCTGGTACAACGCTAACGGCGACAACGGACAAGTGCAACGGCCACGTGTGCGCCGGTGGCTCAGACGCCTTTTTCACGCCAGAGGGCGTCATAGCGCGCGTGTCGCTCGGCCACGCGGCTGCGCCATTCCGGGATCGCGTAGATGCCGGTGTCCGGAAGGGCAGGACGGGGTGACGGCGGCTCCCGCCGGAGTACATCGCGTGCCGCGGCAGTGATCGCGGCGCGCGTGTCCAGCATTCGCTGATGGAACTGAGTCGTGACGCGGGCGAACGGACTCATGTTCTGCGCACTGGGATGGAGCACCAGCAGAAGGTCGAAGGATGGCTCGCTGCCCCATGCCGATCGCCAGGCGGAGCGGAATCCATCAGCAAGCGGGAACGCTGAGGGCCAGCTCGAGACGCGTCCGCGCTCGATACCGGCTGCCGCGATACGGCCGGGGCCCGGCAGCCGGAGCCGATCGGCAGTCCTGGGAGGCTCGCCGACCGGGGCGTCACCGGGACGGGTGAGGGCGGCGATCAGCGTGCGGAGCCCGACATTCCCGAGCGCGATGACCAGCTCGGGACCCGTGGCTATGACCGTATCCCGCAGCAGTGCGCCGCTGTCCGGATATCGACCGACCGGGGCACTCAGCTCACGCGTCGTCGGCTCACCTCCGCCTCGCTCCGGCAGTTGATTGTACGCCGCGATCAGGAAGGTGTGATTGCGATCGAGCCCGATCGTGGACAGCAGTACGTCCAAGTTGCCGCCCGCGATGTCGCCGCCGAACGGGATGCGGGTGCCGTGCGCGCCCATGTCGCTGCTGCCCAGTCCCCCCGCATTTCCGGGCGCCGCTCCGACCCAGAGAATGGGCACACGGCGCCACGGTCCGTTGCGGCGGCTCCAGATGAGCGGGCGGTCCGACGGGTGGCCGGGCGCGTCCATACACGGCTCATTCAGCCACTCGTCCGCCGCGCAGGCGTGGTGATGTGCGTGGGCGGCCGTGAAGATCCTGCGGAAGCGCTCTTCCTGCGCGGCGTCATGCTGCATCTGCGGGTTCGGTGCTGCGGAGGTGGCTCTGCCAGTGTTGTGATTCAGAATTTCTGAATCACAACACTAGATGCTGTCGAGCAGGTCGTCGATGGCGCGCCGGACGGCGTCATGACTGCGGCCGGAGAGCAGGTTGTGCAGCATCTCCCGGGCGTCGCCCGCAACATCCGGATGGTTGCGATGGCTGGCTCCGCGCACCGCGTTGCCGATCGGCAGCAGCGCGAGCTTCGGCGTTTCCTGGTAATCGCCGTTCAGCTCGGGCGGCGGAGCCGGTACGCTTGCACGCCATGGCTCCTCCGGCTCCTCTTCGCCTCCGGGCAGGTCCTCGGGCTCGACGGGCAGCACGAGACAGACACGCGCCTCGATGTTCCCGCCCTCATCTTCCGTGGCCGCCAGCGCGACCGATACCGGTGTACGCAGCAGACCCTGGATGGCATCCAGCGCGTCGTTGGCAACCACCCCGCGTGCGAGCACATGGCCGTCGTAGTAGTAACCGAGGGCCACACTCCCGTCCGGCGTGCTCACATCCTTTATGGTGCGAGCCTCCAGTACGACGGGATCGGGATGTGTTATGACGACGAGCTGCTCCACCGGGCCTCCTGCTGACCTGCTGTCCGTGGCAAATAGCCCCGGACCTTCCAAAGTGTTCCAAGTCCTGCTGCAGTGCAAGCATTCAACGGGCAATGAGGTAGCGGAGCAGCCAGATCTCAGAACCCGCCGCCGCCGCCGCCGCCGAACCCTCCGCCGCTCGAACCGCCGCTGAAGCCGGAGCTGCCGCTGCTGGAGCGCGGTGCGGATGTCATGGCGCTCCCGGCGGCAGTGCTCATCCGGCCGAGGTCCGACACGAACAGGTGCGGGCGGAACCCCCGGCGATCGGATGTCCGGTACCACGTCGGCGGCTCCGTAGCGAGCCCCTCGAACGCGTTCGCCCAGTTGTCCTCGACTCCGAAAGCCATCGCGTACGGCAGGAACTTCTCGAACACTGCGGGCGATTCGACGAGCCGCTCGAGCCGGTCCTTTTCCACGCGGCCCAGAAACTCCTCGAAACCCCTCAGCCACGTGTGCATGCGTGCGCCGTGCGCAGTGCGGCGCGGCATCAGCCAGCCGAACACGGCGACTACGATCGCTGTCGTTCCACCCGCGAGAAAAGCGGCGACCGGTGAAGTGCCCATCCGCACGGCGATCGCGCTGCCGATGAGGAACACTCCGACGGCGGAGAGGACGGCCACGCCGATCCAGATGCCGCGGACGAGGGTCGGACTGCGCATATAGAAGCCGCCATCGACCAGGGAGCTGGTCAGATGCTTCTTGATGTCGGGAAGGTCCTTGTAGAACTCGTTCTTCAGATCGGAAAGTGCCACGCGATCCGCCTCGGCGTGCGCGGAAAGCGCCTGCAGCAGTGAGCGTTCGTGATGCTTCAGCTGAGACCACTGCTCCGCTCGCAGCAGCACGATCTCGTAGTCGCGTGAGCTGATCAGACCGAACAGCTGCTCGTTCTCCGTCTCTTCGATCTGCACGAACCCGCGCACCGCCAGATCCACGAGCGTGGCCGTAATGTCCCTGAGGTCCGCGCTGTCGTCCATGAGCGTACCCGCCTCGGCCGGCGTCATGTCCGGCGGCGGCTCATAGCGCACGAATACGGAGCCCGGATCCGGATCGCGGCCGTAGTGCCGCCACACGGCGAACATTGCCAGCAGCGCGAGCAACGGCGCGAGCAGCACGCCGTTGCTGAGGAATATTGCCGCCGCCTTCTCACCGGCCGTCGGCCGCTCGATGACGCCCGGATTCCATGCGACCGCGAGCGTGAGCCCTTTGCGGAATCCCAGCGGCTCCGTGCCGCGGACCGTCACCACACTACCGGTGTGTTCGACGATTGCGCTCTCGGTCGACCCCTGGGCTCCCTGAAAGGAAGTCGTGCGCACACCCGTGAGCTCTTCCGGCAGCAGCACCTCGGCCGTCACATTGCGAATCGGAAAGTCCCACTCCGCACCCGTGACGTTCCAGTAGAGCTCGTCGTGCTCCTCGAAGAACCGGATTGCGTTGTCAGCCGTGTATGTCAGCACGATCGTGCGCGTGGCATTGTTCGCACCCGGCACCCACATCTTGATCCGCTTGCTGCCGCCCGCGCGCTCCTCCTCGTAGCGCAGTGGCGTGCCAGCGTCGTCAGTGACGCTCTCCACGTCCAGCCGCAGCGTGTAGTTCAGTCCGCCCGGGCCGTCATACTCGACGGGGATGGAGCGATATATACCGTTCCACGAGCCGTTGAAACGGACGACGAACTGCTCCGTCACGCTCACATCGCCGGAACGCGTGACCACGATCCGCGCATTCATCTCCTGGATGTCGAGCGACCGCTCCTGCGCGCGTGCGGGAGAGACGACGGACGCCAAAGTGGCGAGCGACGCGGTAGCGACATACACGCCGCGTGACCACGAGCACGCAACCGCTTTCGCAGATCGGCGCGTCGGCTTCGGCAGCAGCGCCTTCGGGAAGTTCATCATCTTCGGCCGCTCAGAAGCTGACGCGCGGAACCGCTCTCTCGCCCTCCGCGATCTCGAAGAACTCGCGTTCCCTGAACCCGAACGCGCGAGCGATGACATTCGAGGGGAACTGCAGGATCTTGGTGTTCAGATCACGCACGACCGCGTTGTAGTAGCGACGCGCGTTCTGGAGCGCATCTTCGATGCTCGCGAGCTGCTGCTGCAGCTGACCGAAATTCTCGGCCGCGCGCAGCTGCGGATACGCCTCCGCAAGCGCGAAGAGCGACTTGAGCGCGCCGGTGAGCATGTTCTCCGCCTCGGCCTGCGAGGCCGGCCCCTGTGCGCTCATCGCGCGGGAGCGGGCGTTCACCACCGCTTCCAGTGTGCCTCGTTCGTGCGACGCGTAGCCCTTCACCGTCTCGACCAGGTTCGGCACCAGATCGTGACGGCGCTTCAGCTGGACGTCGATGTCGGACCACGCCGAGTCTGCGCGGACCTTCAGCTGCACCAGTCCGTTGTAGATCACGAGCGCTCCTGCCGCGAGTGCGATCAGGATCAGGAGTGGCCACATTGCCAGGTCCTTTCTTTGGAGGGGCCGGTGCTCCGGGAGCGGAGTGCCTGTACGAAATATGCGCCGCGAGACCCGCCTGTAAAGCGCGGAGCCCGCGGCGCGGTGGGATGACCGGGTCCTACGTGTCCGGTCGGTCGCGCTGCCGGGTCTTCGAAACGCCCGATAGTACCGCGATCCCGATCATCACGATGATCCCGATCCCGATCCAGACCGTCGGGACACCCAGCATGTTCGCTGCGAGCGCCAGACCGACGATCAGGATGACGAAGCCGATCACGTAAATGCCAAACGAGGACATACGCCTCTCCCTGTGAAGTTCGACGGACCAGGTGGCAATTGGCGTACCGAAGTGTATTGCTCGGTCGCCTGTGATCAGCGGCGACGCGCTGCCTTCCTGGCGGCCGGCTTGCTGGTGGCAGGACGCACCGCCTCTGACGTCAGTCGCTTCTGTTCCTTCTCGTGCACATCGGCGTAGCCTTCCGCGGGACTCGCGCGGCGCGGGCGGCCGACGTATGTGATGGTGCGGCCGGTGTTCTCCCGGAAGCAGGGCTCCACATAGAACCAGGCGCCCATGTTCTTCGGCTCTTCCTGTGCCCAGACGAACTCGACGTCATCTGCATAGTCGGCGAGCAGGCTGGTCAGGTCGCTGGCAGGGAAGGGATAGAGCAGCTCCATCCGCACCAGAGCGACATCCTCGCTGTCCGCCTCCTCGCGTGCGGCGAGCAGGTCGTAATAGACCTTGCCGGTGCAGAGGACGACGCGGCGTGTCTTCTTCGGTGCAATGGCGCTGTCGCCGATCACGCGCATGAAACTGCCGCCGCTCAGATCGGTGATGGGCGAGGTTGCACGCGGGTGACGCAGGAGACTCTTGGGTGTCATGACGATGAGCGGCCGGCGCTCGTCGTAGCGCGCCTGTCGACGCAGGAGATGGAAGTACTGCGCCGGCGTCGTGCAGTTCGCTACGCGGATGTTCTTCTCACCCGCCAGCTGGAGGAATCGCTCGAGGCGGGCACTGGAGTGCTCCGGCCCCTGGCCCTCGTAGCCGTGCGGCAGCAGCATCACCATGCGCGACTCCTGCTGCCACTTCGCGCGACCGGCCGTGATGAACTGGTCGACGATGACCTGCGCGCCGTTCACGAAATCGCCAAACTGCGCTTCCCAGAGCACGAGCGCCTTCGGTGCGACGACGCTGTAGCCGTACTCGAAGCCGACGACTGCGAGCTCCGACAACGGGCTGTTGTGGACTTCGAACGGAGCCTTCGCCTGCGTGAGGCTCGCGACGGGCGTGTGGCAAGCGTCCGTCTCGACGTCGTGCAGGACCAGGTGGCGCTGGCTGAACGTGCCGCGCTCCGTATCCTGTCCCGTGAGCCGGATCGGCGTGCCCTCCGTCAGCAGTGAGGCAAACGCGAGCGCTTCCGCGTGCGCCCAGTCCACGTTGCCGCCCTCGCCGAAGATCTTCGACCGCTTATCCAGCTGTCGGCCGAGCTTCGGATTGACCTTGAAATCCTCCGGCCAGGTGTGCAGCTGTCGATCGAGATCCGCCAGCAGCGTCGCGTCCACCTGCGTATCGACCTGCAGTCCGGCCGCGTTCTCCTCCTCCGGCTCGTGGTGCTCCACGTGCGGCTCCTCACCGCCGTTCTTCACCTGCGCCTGTTCCTTGACGAGTCGATCGTACGCCTGCTGCCACACGTCATCGAGCTCGCCTTCGCCCGTGACGTTCTCGTTCGCAATCCGCTCACCCCAGATGCGGCGGACGGTCGGATGATCCGAGATTCTGCGGTAGAGTGTCGGCTGCGTGTATGCGGGCTCATCACTCTCGTTGTGGCCGAAGCGGCGATAGCCGATCAGGTCGATCACCACATCATCGTGGAAACGCTCACGGAACATCATCGCGAGGCGTACCACGGCAAGACAGGCTTCGGCGTCATCTGCATTGACGTGAAACACGGGGATGTCGAATCCGCGCGCGACGTCGCTCGCATAATCCGTCGAGCGGCCTTCACTCGGACTCGTGGTGAAGCCGACCTGGTTGTTCGCGATGATGTGGAGTGTGCCCCCGGTCCGGTAGCCGCGCAGCCTCGACAGGTTCAGTGTCTCGGGGACCACGCCCTGGCCGGAAAACGCCGCGTCACCGTGGATGATGATCGGCACGACGAGATTCTCGTCCTGCGTGAGCGTGGGCGTCGAGCGATCCGTCTGCTTTGCGCGCGTGATCCCCTCGACGACGGCGTGCACGAACTCGAGGTGACTCGGGTTCGGCGCCAGCATCACCGTGAGCGGCTCACCGGTACGTGTCGCGTACGTGCCTTCCGCGCCGAGATGGTACTTCACGTCACCCGTGCCCGCGGTCTGCGCGTGTATCCCCTCGAACTTCGCGATGAGCTCGCTGTAGGGCATGCCGAGCACGTGAGCGAGAACGTTCAACCGTCCGCGATGGGCCATGCCGATCGCGACCTCGCGGGCACCGGCGACCGCCGCGCGCTCGATCGCGAGATCCAGCATCGGCACCATCATGTCCGTGCCTTCGATCGAGAATCGCTTCGCGCCCAGGTATGCCCGATGGACGAACTGCTCCAGCGCTTCGACTTCCGTGAGCCGGCCGAGCAGGCGCTTCTTCTCTTCTGCCGACAGCGGCTGGCGGTGCGAGTTCGACTCGATCTGCTCACGCAGCCACTCGCGCTGCTCCGGATCCTCGAGATGCTCGAACTCGTATCCGATCGACCCCGTATACGCCTCCTTCAGCCAGGCGAGGACTTCCGTCATGGTGTCGCCCGGCAGGTCGTCGATCAGCGCTGACGGCACCGTGGCGAGGTCTTCCTCCGTGATCCCGTGAAACGCGGGCTCGAGCATGGGGTGTCCGGGCGGGGTGGTGCCGAGCGGGTCCAGTCGCGCAGCACGGTGTCCGTGCAGTCGATACGCATCCACGAGCTCGCCGGCCGCACGTGCGGCGCGGAGCTGGCGGAGGCTGGGTGGCGCGTCCGTCTCGGCTGCGGCCGTCGCCGCGGCGCCGTTCCCGCCGATGAGCCCGCTGGTATCGCTCGCGAACAGACGACGCCATGTCTCATCCACTGACGACGGATTCTGCAGATACTGCTCATAAACGGCCTGTACGTAAGCCGCGTTGTATGTATCGAACACGTTCCGTGACACGATCGAGTCCTGGTCCCTTGAGGAGCTTCGGTGCGACCCACGTGAAAAGGCGGCCACGCCAGTTGTGCGCGGCCGGCCTCGTTGCAGTCCCAAGATACGCTATGCGGCCAGCCGACTCAACGGCGCATGACGCTGTCCCCGTGAGACGCCCTAGCGGCGTACGCGGACGCCGACGGAGAACGCACGTCCCGCGACCGGCTGTGCCGCCACGTCGAGCCACGACGCGTCGAGGAGGTTTGTGGCGTCCACGAAAAGATGTACGCCTGCAAACGAGGCGGATGCCCGGGCATCGATGGTCTCCCAGGCCGTCCCG
>DATABQ010000548.1:0-3842 GCA_036259495.1 Longimicrobiales bacterium
CGCTGACTCCATGCGATGAATTCCCCGCCGCGAAAATGGCGGCGATGTTTGCCGCGGCCGGCGAGCCCGTGACGGGCGGGGACAGCTTCGGCTCCGGTACGATGAACGCCGCAGCATTCTGCAGCTACGAATTCGTTGATGCAGGGGGAAGCACCGTGGGTGTTCAGCTCAATGTGAACCCCTTCCCGCTGGACAACCTGTTCACGGCCTGCTCGCTGCAAACGGGTCCGGAAGAAGGCATCATCGTCCTGCCTGGCCTCGCCGATAACGCGTGTATGCACGTGGCTGGGTCCTTCGGGGTGAGCGTGTACTTCCGCATGGGTGCACAGGCGGGCGCAGTCAATATCATCTGGAACAGCCGGGATCGGGTGCCAGCACCGGCGGCGCGCGGGGAGATTGCAAAGGCCATCGCGCGTGAATGGCTAAGGCTGGTGAAGACGCAGACGTAATGATGATCGAAGAATCGACTCTGACGATCGGGGTGTTCCAGTGATGGCTTCGAAACCGGGACGCACGGGTTCTCGATTCGCGCGCGTCATCGTCCTCGCGCTTCCGGCAATTCTCGCGAGCGCATGCGAGGCCGAACGCGCGGACAGTATGGCCGACGCGCCGGACTGGCTCGCCGCCCCTGCCGAGCCCGTCCAGCTCGAGATTGCGCTCGACGACGGCCGCTCGCGCAGCAAGATCATCACGCCGAATGGCGGCACTGTGAGCGCGACCGGTGCGGACGGTACCCGGTACTCTCTGCGGATTCCACGCGGCGCTCTGCTGAGCGATGAGCTGATCACACTGACACCCGTCACGCAGGTTGGCGGACTGCCGTTCACCGGCAGTCGATTCGAGACGGTGCAGCTGGAACCGTCAGGGCTCCAACTGCTCGATGTCGCGACACTGACCATCCGGAGCAGTATCGACGTGCCGGCCGCGGAGCAGGTGGCGTTCGGATATTTCGGGACGGGCCATGATGCGCATCTGGCGCCCATCCTTCCGGACGCACGCGGCCGCGTCGAGATACCGGTGGTTCACTTCAGTGGCTATGGCTACGGTCGTGCCGCGCCGAACGACCCGGGACGGATTGCGCTCCAGCGATCGGCCAACCACCAGGCACGGCTCGCGGCGAGACTGGCCGAAGTCCTGAGGGTCGAGCGCGCACGTGTGCTCACACTCGATCCGGATGAAGTCGATACGGATACCGACGTGAGGGCGGCCATGGATGACGCCTTCATCGAGTACTACGATGCCGTCATCCGGCCGCTGATGCAGATCGCGCTCTCAGACGAGCGCATGGCCCGGTGTGCGCTCCAGCGATACCTCGCCTGGGAGCGCCAGCTCCTTCTCCTGGGTTGGGGCGAGATCGAAGTCACAGCAGAGTCGCCGGCACGCGTCGTCGAGCTTCAGCGACGGCGAGCCGAGGCGGAAGCGGCATTCAACGAGATCTTCGAGTCCGCAACGAGAAAGCTGGTCGACCGGGCAGTCGAGCGTTGCCGGAACGAGCAGGATTTCAGCGCAGTGAACACGATCATCAGTATCCGCAGACAGAGAGCCCTGCTCGGCCACAAGGATGGGAACGCGCTGAAGGAGGACCTGGAGCGAATCAGCCGGTGCCTCACATTCGAGGTCGAGTTCCGCTCCGTGATCGAAAGGAAGACGCCGACGGGCGGGACCTATCATCACGTAGCGGCGAAGGTGCCGTTCTCGTGGCTGAAGGACGACCAGACCGCCCCTCTCGAATACGTTGCATACCGCGCCAGCGGCAACCCCGCCCGCGACCTGTTCGGCAGCGGACTGGACGCGCAGACGATGGGCGCAGCCATGATGCGCGACGCGGAAGCGATCCGTTCCGCGGCAGGAACACGCCCGAGCGTGGCACAGGTGTTCGCCGTGCTCTGGAACCTGAACGAGAAGGAACGCCCGGGCACGAACTGCGAGGGCGAGGATGACATGCAGACGGTGGAAGTCGCCGAGGATTTCAGTGTCATCATCGCACCGGGCATACCGATCGAGCTCATGCGCCTGACACCGGTCCGCGCGGGATCCGAGATGCAGATCACGCAGGGCATACAGGACGGGCTGACACGCGCCACGGGCGATGCATCGACGGGTGCGGCAATCTCGGCACGTGTCGCGGGACCGACCGTATCGGAGGAAACGCACTGGGCCACGACGTGGGCGCGAAGGCACCGCAAGGAGGCAGTGCGCGTCGAGGGCGTCCAGCTTCGCGAGGAAGCCGGCAGTGCATACCAGCTCGCGCTGAAGCCCGTTTCGAAAGGCGTCTGGCGCGCCGATTTCGAGACGGACGGCCCCGCCGCACTCGGAATCTCGACGAGCGAACGCAGCTACGTCATCGTAAGACATACCCCGAAGTAGATACCCGAACCGAGAGAGACTCGATGCACTCGAAGACCCGCATTCCGGATCTCCGCACCATTGTGATGGCCGCACTCGTGGCCGTGACCGCCGGCTGCGCCGGTGACGACGCAGCATCCGATGAATCGGACGCGAGCGCCGCTGCTGCTCCGCTGTCGCAGCCATCCATCGCCGGCGCCGGCGATGACGCTGACATCGCGGAGATCCAGGACTACGAATTCACGATGGACGACCTGCACCGCTGGTCGGAAGCAACGGTCGCGCTGCAGCGGCTCGCCGAGTCGAATCCGCAACTCGGTGCGGCATTCGAGCAGGAGGAGTCGGGGAACCAGGACCTCGACGACTCGATCGATATGATGACGGAGCGCATCGAGAATGTGCCCGAAGCCACCGACGTCATCGAGGACGCGGGACTGAGTCCGCGCGAATACGTGGTCATTTTCTGGGCGATGCTCCAGACCGGGATGGCTCAGTTCTCGATCGCTCAGGGTGCCAACCCGGACGAGGTCGCGCGTGAGATGCGGGTCAATCCTGCCAACCTCGAATTCATGAAGGAACACGAAGCGGAGATCGCCGAAATGCGTCGGACAATGAACGGTGGGAGCTGATGCATCGAAACGCTGATACGAGGATCATGCCCAGGTTCGTAAACCGCATGGCAGCTACGTTCGCCGCGCTGCTGTGCGCCGGCGCGCCGGTGGCCGGTCAGGAGATGGTTCCGGTAGATGTCCTCGCGCTTCACGGACAGGTGCCGCCTCCGCCATCCAGCCCGCAGGAGGCGTACGAGCGCGCAGGCTGCGGTCAGGAGGGCGGCTGCGACGCAGGGAGAGTGTTCGGTCCGATCGAAGAGCGCTTCACGGCCATCAGCCATCGACTCGATGCGGCTCAGATCGCGTGGTCTCAGCGGGCGCAGCCGTCGAACGCAATGCAGAACATGAGTCAGGCGGAACTGCTGGAGTTGCAGAAGAAGCTCGCGGCGATGTCGCAGGCAGAGCAGATAGAGTTCGCCACTCAGCTGTCCCGCTCCCAGGGTGCGGCACTCGCGCCGGAGCCCCCGTCAGTCAGGGCAGCACTCGACGCGGCACGCGTCATGGCTGAGCAGTTGAATGCACTGGCGATCTCGCAGAGGCGTGAAACGTTCCTGGAAGTATTCACGCGACTCCGGGCGGAATCGGAGCGGGAGCACGGAGTGGCCTCCGCATACGCGACGGACGACCGCTGGAAGGATGCCGTTGGGCTGCCCGGTCCCGAGTGGGAACAGGCGCAGATCAAGGCCATGGAAATGCACATCATCGCTGAGAACGAATACCTCGACGAGCTCCGCAACGCGATGAACGAGGAGGCGGCACGGCAGAACGCGCTGTTCGCGGATTTCCAGAAAAAGCTGGCTGCGAGTCGTTACGGCGCGGAGGCAGTCAATGCAATGAGCAGGTCTCAGCTGCTCGCAGCCCAGCAGACGATCCTCGAGGCGGCCG
>DATABQ010000549.1:0-2030 GCA_036259495.1 Longimicrobiales bacterium
CGCGGCAGGACTCCGGTCCGCCGCGCCTTCGCTCATCCGGCGCCGATCATGTACCTTGTCCGCGTCCGCGGCAGGGAGCGAGGATTGAGCGGCGAACGAGCCCGGAGAAGCATCCGCGTAGCACAGGCAGGGCTGCTGATCAATGCGGTGCTGGTTGTCGTGAAGATCGGCGCCGGCATCCTCGGCCGTTCTTATGCGTTGATCGCGGACGGTGTCGAGTCGTCGCTCGACATCTTCTCGAGTCTGATCGTGTGGCGCGGCATCCACGTCGCGTCGCGTTCGGCGGACGAGTCGTACCACTTCGGCTACGGCAAGGCCGAGTCGGTTGCCGCGGCCGCCGTATCGCTGATGCTGCTCGGAGCTGCGGTCGGCATTGCGATCGAGGCCGTCCGCGAGATCCTCACCCCGCACCATCTGCCCGCACCCTTCACACTCGTCGTGCTCGTCATCGTCGTCGCGATAAAGGAGCTGTTGTTCCGGTTCGTGATGCGCGAAGGCGAAGCGCTCGAGAGCAGCATCGTGCAGGCGGACGCGTGGCACCACCGCTCCGACGCGATCACGTCCGCCGCTGTGTTTCTCGGCATCAGCATCGCACTGATCGGCGGAGAGCCCTGGGCCGCCGCCGATGACGCCGCCGCCCTGCTGGCATCCGGAATCATTGCGTTCAATGGGCTCCGCCTGCTGCGTCCCGCGCTCGCCGATCTGATGGACCGTGCACCCGAGGCCGAGCTGCTGGAGAGCGTAGCCGAGGAAGCCGCGCGCGAGGAGGGCGTTCTGCACATCGAGAAGGTCGTCGCCCGCCGCGCCGGCGTCGGCCACTTCGTGACCGTTCACGTGCAGGCTGATCCGGACCTCACACTGCATGATGCACACGAGCTCGGCGGTCGCGTGCGCAGCCGCATCGTCGCCAACCTGCCGCTCGTACTAGATGCGACGATCCACATGGAGCCCTATGAAGGATACGCCGGCGAGCGCCCGCCGCCGCGCGGCCGGCTGAGCGGGCACCGTCCGCGACTCCGTGAAACGGACAACGACAGCACGGCGTACTGACACCATGAAGCCAGCCACCCGACGCCGGACCCGTCTGCTGCTCGGCATCGCCGCGTTTTACATAGCGCTGTGGCTGCTCTGGCTCACGCCCGTCATCTTCCCGCTCAAGATCTTCGTCGTTCTCCTGCACGAGATCAGTCACGCACTCGCTGCGCTTGCGACCGGCGGCGCCGTCCAGCGAATCACGCTCGACATGAACCAGGGCGGCGCCACATACGTGCTCGGAGGCAACGCCCTCCTCATTCTGTCCGCCGGTTACCTCGGCAGTCTGCTCTGGGGACTCCTGCTGATCGAGCTCGCCGCCGCACGCACGAGATACACGCGCTGGGCCGTAGGCGCGCTCGGCGCGTTCGTGCTGGTCATCGCAGTCCTCTACGTCCGCAACCTCTTCGGTGTGATCTTCACCGCCCTGTTCGGTGCCGCTCTGATCGTATCCGCTCAACGGCTGCCTGCACGCGGCGTCGCCAACGTCCTGCTCATCCTCGGCCTCACCAGCGCGCTGTATGCGCTGCTCGACATCCGCAGCGACATCCTCTCACGACCCGAGGTCCGCTCCGATGCTGCGTTGCTGTACGAGCTGACCGGCGTGCCAACGCTCGTCTGGGGAGTCCTATGGATCGGTCTCGCGGGCGCGGCTTGCTGGATCGCTGTACGTCGCTGGTGGGGGAGGGTGTGAGGTCTTACGGCGAGCTGGGGAGGGGAAGGGGAACATCAATTTCACCACAGAGCACACAGAGCACACAGAGATGGTTCGTCAGCAGGGCAGCGCTGCTTGCGTCACGGAACGTCCTGCTCGCGGAACATTGAGCGTCACGAACTTCAGGAACAAGCATCATCGTCGTCGTACAGCTGAGCACCGGCAGGGCCGGATTCTCTTTTTGTTGTTTACAACAGATCACGAACGTTCGCAGCCGATGCAGGGCGCGTTACTGCGGTAGCCACTCTGTGTGCTCTGTGTGCTCTGTGTGCTCTGTGGTGAA
>DATABQ010000550.1:0-5629 GCA_036259495.1 Longimicrobiales bacterium
ATGCGGAACCCCAGCTTGAAGTCCAGCCACGAAACGGAGAAGCGAGGGCTGCGATCCGGGAGACTGTTCATGGTCAGACGCCTTTCCTTCTACTACTGAAGAACCCGTTACCGTCGTGAGAAAGCTTGCGACCCAGAAACCGGTGGATCGCCTGCCGGGCTTCCGGAACCCGCCAGCAGTCGCTGTGGCAATCGCCCGCTCTGCCCTCGATGCGCACGAACTCGGTCTCCGCACCCATCGAGTCGAGCGCGGCAGTGATACGCTCACCTTGCGCGACATACACGTTGTCATCGCCCGCTCCATGTACCGTGAGGAGCGACACATCCGCCCGTGCAAACGCGACCGTGGAGATGTCGCGCAGCTCCGCATCGGACCACGGTGCAGGGTGACCCATCACGTCCGTCAGAATGCCTTCGAAATCGTCCATCACCTGTTCCGGCGGCATCGTCATGTCGTGCTCGCCATCCAGGTTGATCGCGATCATCACTCTTCCATCCGCACTTTCGGGATCGTCACGAAGCGCTACCATCGTCGCCAGGTGACCGCCGGCTGAAACGCCCAGGGAGGCAATTCGAGCAGGATCTATCCTGAATCGACGTGCATTGGCCCGAATATGTTTCAACGCGTTCTGAACGTCTTCGATCTGGGCCGGCCACGTCCCGCCTGCGCGGGTCGACAGTCTGTAGTTGATCGCGAATACCACATAGCCGAACGGGCAGAATTCCTCTGCGATCTGCTGCCCCCAGGCCTTGTCACCACCCCTCCACGCGCCGCCGTGGATCGCCAGAATCGCCGGCCGGCCCGTTCGTAGGCTGTCCGACTCGGGCTGGTAGAGATCGAACGTCCCATAGATGCCGATCGTAGAATCGTAGCTCAGGTTCCTCGTGACATCGTATTCGTCCGAATTACAGGCAGCGAGGCTCGAGACGAGCAGGAGCGAAAGCGCACCGGCGGCCAGTGTACGGGGGCTGCGATGGACGGCCATGACGGTCTCCTGACGAACTGCGCTGCCGGGTGACGGCTGAGGCCGCCGTATTCCACAATGTACTTTGCGAGAGAAAGTATAGCAATGGCCTGCGCTCGGGTGTGGCACGAACGTCTGTGCCGGGGTGGTCGGCTAGCGGAAGAGCGCCTGCAAACCGGACGTGGCGCGCGCGGCCCGCTTCGCCGGCAGCCAGCATGCGAGGAGGGCGACGAGGAAGAGGCCGGCGGATGCGGTGGCGTACGTGGCGAGATCATTCCACTGCACGCCGAACAGCAGTGCCTGGAGGGCACGGGCGCCGCCTGCTGCGGCCGCGATCCCGACGATGACTCCGCCGGCGATCACGGCCCCACTCTGCCGCACGATCATGCGGGTGACATCGGCGGACTGTGCGCCGAGGGCGAGGCGCAGTCCGATTTCACTCGTGCGCTGCGCCACCGCGTACGAGATGACAGCATAGACGCCGATGATTCCGAGCAGCACCGCGGCAGATGCAGCGATGACGAGCAGGACCATCGTGAAGGCGAGGCGGGAGCCCGCGCGGTCCACGAGCCGTACGAGCGGTTCGGCACGCGCCAGAGCGATGTTCGGGTTCAGCTCCGTGAGTGTACGACGCACCGCGGGCACGAGTGAAGCGGGACTCCCGCTGGTGTGGACGACGTAGGCTGCAGAATGTGCGGATGACACGCGCACGACGCCCATGCTGAGCGGCGGAAAGTACATCTTTGCGACCGGTTCGTTCTCCTGTAGGCCGTACGTCGGGGTGTTGCCGACGATGCCGGCGATGGTCATCCACTCTCCGCCCATGTCACCGGCCATCTTGCGCACCTGCCGTCCGAGCGGGTCCTCGCCGGGGAAGTACAGCTCGGCGAGTGCCTCGTTGATGACGACGGCGCGTGTGCTTCCGTCGCTGTCGCGCGAATCGAGATATCGGCCTTTCCGCAGGGGGATGTCCATCGCCGTGAAGTAGTCGGCCGAGACGCGGCGGTAGCGCACGACGGGACCGAGGTCGTCGAAGCCGAGGACGCGGCCGCGCACGTCGAGCGGATCGCCCTCACCATCGCCGTCGAGGGGCAGCATCGTGGTGAACGCCGCGTTCTGCACGCCTGGCAGGGACCTCAGCCGTTCGAGGAGGAGGTCGTGGAACGTGACTGCCTCCATGCTCGAGCCGTATTCGGAGTACGGCAAGCCGATGCTGAAGACGAGGCGCGATTCCGGATCGAAGCCGGGGTCCACGGCCCACATGCGCTGCACGCTCTTCACCATCAGGCCAGCGCCCACGAGAAGAACGACTGCGAGGGCCACCTGCGATGCCATCAGCATCTGGCGGGCGCGCAGCCGCGTGGCGCCCGCCGTATTGCCGCGGCTTGCGTCCTGGAGCACGGCAGAGAGAGGCGGAAGCCGCCTGACGAGCGGCATCAGCCCGAACACGACGCCAGCCATGAGCGAGGCGAATGCCGCAAACACGATGGTGTTGCGATCGATGCGGACCTCGTGCATGCGCGGCAGCTCCACGGGACCGTTCAGGACCAGGAGCTGCACGGCGGCGTAGCCGAGAAGCAGGCCGATGAGACCGCTCGCCACTGCCACGAGTATCGTCTCGGCCATGAAGTACGCGCCGATGTCGGCCGTGCCGGCTCCCAGGGCGCGACGGACTGCGACCTCGCGCTGTCGGGCGTCCGTTCGTACGAGGAACAGGTTCGCGACGTTGGTGCACGCGATGAGGAGCACGATCGAAACCGCGCCGAGCAGCACCCACAGCATGCGACCCGTCGTGCCGAGAACGTACTCCTTGAGCGGAATGGAGGAAGGGGCGAGTTCCACATCGCTGATGAGCGACTGCATGAGGCCGAGGTCGGCCGGGAACCGTGCTGGCAGGTCTGCAATCACTGCCGCATGCTCGCGCCGCGCCTGCTCCAGGGTGACGCCCGGCTTCAGACGCGCAATCCCCTGCATGATGAAGCCCTCGAAGCGTCCGTTGTCCGCCAGCCGCAGCGGCATGATGATCTCCGGACGCGTGTCCGGATATGCGAACGAGCGCGGCATGACGCCTATCACTTCGTGAACCTCGCCGTCCAGGCGAACAGAGCGGCCGATGACGGATGCTGAGCCGCCGAATCGCTGCATCCACATTGCGTGTGTAAGCACCGCGACACGCGGCCCCTACGGCGTCCCCTCTTCCGCCGTGAACCAGCGACCCAGCGCCGGCTCGACCGCAAGCACATCCGTCAGCGTCGGCGTGGTGTACAGCGATGACAGCCGCCGCGCCGCACCATCCCCGCTCAGCGTGGTTTCCGTCACCACGTGTATCGCGATCGCCTCGATGGACGGCAGCTCGCCGTACTCCCGGTACAAGCCACTCGAGATACCCACTCCCGTGATCAGCCCCACACCCGGTGCAGTATGATCCACCGCGATCAGACGGTCGGCATCCCCGTACGGAAGCGGCGACAGGACAACGCGATTCAGCAGCGTGAAAATCGCCGTGTTGGCGCCGATCGCGAGCGCGAGCGTGAGCACCGCCGCGCACGTGAAGCCGGGCGTTCGCAGAAGACGTCTGCCGGCATGTCGAAGTTCGGTAAGCATGTGCTCCAGCCGGCTGAGTAGATCGCGGTGCGGAGCCGATCGTGCGGGAATCGCACGCAGCCTCTCCGCCCGCTCCAGGATGACGATCGCTGCAACTCCTGCGACCTCGCGCAACGTGAACAGAAGCAGGGATATGCCCCCACGTGAACGGCGGTCCGCCGCCCGGCGGGCGAACGTGCGTACCATGTCCGCGCCGTACTCCGCCGCGAACTCTCGCGGCAGCAGACGCACCGCGCGGGCGAACAGACGCTCCGCCGTTCTCATCACCGCGCCCGCGCCGTATACAGGCGCCTCTCCCGTGCCAGCGTGACCAGCCCTTCCAGACGACGGATCTCGCCCGCGACTTCCCGCTTACCTGCCGCGGTCAGCGCAAAGTACTTGCGACGCGCATCCACGTCGGAGCCTTTCGGCGGCCCGACGGGGCGTATGAGACCGTCGCGCGTGAGCCGCTTCAGCGCCTGGTACAGCGCGCCCGTCGTCGGATCCAGCCGCCCGCCGGACCTCTCCTCGATGTCACGTCCAATGGCGTAGCCGTGCGCCGCACCCTCGCCAACGGCGAGGAGGATGTGGAGGCTTAGCTCAGTCAACATGCTGATCCATTCTGTTTCCGCCGGATAACAGTTTCGTCGACCGGCGAGCGGAATCCGCCAGCTTCGGAGTGTCTGTCTGCGATCGTTCACCGTGTGAGTGTGGCGTCCGGCATCTGCACTACAGTACAACTATAGTAGTTCACACTATAGTTGCGCAATGGTAACGTGGCCCATACCAGTGACCTCCGGCGGCGGGCAGGCGCGCACGAGCGGCCGCGGCCGGAGGTGGACGCGCGCACGCGCACTTCGGGGCAGCGCATTTCGGGGCAGCGCACTTCGGGACAGCGCACTTCGGGGCAGGCACGCACCGCAGGTACTCGCGTTGGGGTTACTTCGCGAGGGGCCGGCCATACGTCTCTGTTGCACACGCAGGCTGTGCGGTGCAACTTTGATTGTCCCCGTTAGTCCGTGCCCGCCAGAAGATCTACGATGCGCAAATCAATCTGTGGCCTGATGCTCATGGTGCTGCTCCTGGTTCCTGCTGCGGATGCAGCCGGTCAGCAGGCGCCGCTGACTCTGACGCTGGACGAGGCGAAGCGGATCGCCTGGACGAGCAACGCCGGTGTCCGCCGCGCGATGACGGACGTGGAGCTCGCGGAGCTGCGCCAGCGGCAGGCACGCAACAACGTGTTCCTGCCTCAGTTCGGCAGCGGCCTCAACTTCTCCATCGGGCGGTTCCGCCGATACACGGCCGAGGACTTCGCGGGTGAGCCGCTGGCGGATCCATATTATGCGGAGGCGGTGTCGAGCAGCACATCGCAGCGCGTGAGCATCAACATGCAGCTGTTCTCGCTCGGCAGCTGGCTCGAGCTCGGCAACGCGAAGGCGGGAGTGCGACAGTCGGAGCAGAGCATGAGCGTGGAGAGGCACCGCGCGGGTGCCGAGGTGGAGCGAAGATTCTATCAGGTGCTGCTCGCCGATGACGCGGTTCGTCTGGAAGAGAGCTTCACGAGCACGGCGCGTGAGCGGCTGGAGGCGGAGAAGGGGAAGCTGGCTGCGGGCGTGTCGCTGCCGGCGGACGTGCTGGGCGCGGAGATCGACGTGCTCGACCAGGAGATGCGGCTGGAGCAGGCGCGGGGCGGGGCACTGAAGGCGCGGCTCCAGCTGCTCGACGCACTGGGGCTGACGGAGGATGTCGAGGTACAGCTCGTCGGCACGGTTCCGGAGGCGTTCGATCCCGCGACGCTCGCGGATGAGGCGCTGGTGGAGCGGGCGCTGAGCTCCAGTCCGCAGATCCGCCAGGCCGAGATGTCGCTCGAGAACAGCCGAACGCAGAAGCGCAGTGCGCGAGCGTTCCGTTGGCCGAGCGTGAGCGCCTTTGCGTCCTATTCACGCAATCGTTCCACGGCCGGCTCGGAGGCGTTCTGGGAGCTGAACCCGCAGAACCGCGGCTACGACATGGGTCTGCAGGTGTCGATTCCCGTGCCGATCCTCCGCTTTAACGAGAACCTGAGCATACAGGCGGCAGACC
>DATABQ010000551.1:0-3012 GCA_036259495.1 Longimicrobiales bacterium
GTGCTCGCGGCGGGCCGCGGCACGACGGCGCGCTTCAGGACGGCCGGATGATCATGACGCGTCTGCAAATCAATCACCGGGCAATACACTCATCGGGCTGCGACACGCGCACCGTGCTGCGACACGCTCACCAGGCTGCGACATGCTCACCCGGCTGCGACCTTCTCCTCCGGCAGCGCGTGCATTCCGCTGACACGGCCCCATGCCTTCGCCAGATACACGGCCCCGGCGATCGCGATTATCGTCAGCAGCAGGGCAGGTGTGTAGCGACCGTAGATCCAGTACCCGATCGCGAACAACGCCGAATACACTGCGAAGCAGCCGGCGACCATCGCGAGGATGCCCTGCGGCACCACCCAGCCATCACCCGTGCCGACCACCGGCTCACCCTCGGCTTCCGCGCGCTCCAGGACGCGCCGCCACCCTGGGCCGCCCGGTCGTGTGAGTGCGTAGAAGCTGCGCAGTGTCGCTTCATCCGTCGGCCTGGTCATCAGTGTGACACCGATCCACGCAACCGTTGTTATGCCGACGCCGATCACCAGCTTCAGTGTTCCGCTCAGCACCACGTCCGGGAACAGTGATGGGTGCATCAGCTCGAGATAGATCGCCACGACGAACGACACGATCATCGCTGTGAGCTCGCTGATCGCGTTGATCCGCCACCAGAACCACCGGAGGATGAACAGCAGCCCCGTGCCGGCGCCAATCTGGAGCAGGATGCCGAATGCCTGAAGCGCGTTCTGCATCCACAGCGCGACGGTGGCAGCGAGGATCATCAGCAGCACGGTCGTAATGCGTCCGACACGCACCAGCTCTGCATCACCGGCATCGCGATGAATGAATCGGCCCCAGAAGTCGTTGACGATGTAGGATGCGCCCCAGTTGAGATGGGTCGATATGGTCGACATGTAGGCGGCGGCGAGTGACGCCACGACGAAGCCCAGCAATCCCGCAGGCAGGAATGTCAGCATGGCCGGATAGGCGAGGTCGTGCCCGAGGATCGCGGGTGAGACGTGCGGGAACGCCTGCTGAATCGAGTCGACGGTCGGAAACACAATGATGGAGGCGAGGGCCACGAGGATCCACGGCCAGGGCCGCACCGCGTAGTGCGCGACGTTGAACAGCAGCGTCGCTCCCGTTGCGTCCGTTTCACTGCGCGCAGCCAGCATGCGCTGCGCGATGTAGCCGCCGCCGCCCGGTTCCGCGCCGGGATACCAGACGCTCCACCACTGCACGGCCAGCGGAACGATGAGCAGCGGCACGAGCTGCGATGTATCGGTGAAATCCGGCAGTATCGACAGGCGGCCGGCGACATCCGGATGTGTCAGGAGTGCATCGAGGCCGCCCACGGCGGGGTGACCGAGCGCGTAGACGGCCGCAAGGATGGACCCCGCGAGCGCGGTAATGAACAGCACGAAGTCGGTGATGAGCACGCCGCGCAGTCCACCTATCATGCAGAAAACGGTCGTGACGCCGCCGGCGATCAGGATCGTCTGAAGCGGTGTCAGGCCCATCAGGATGCCACCGATCTTGATCGCGGCGAGAGTGACTGTCGCCATGATCATGACATTGAAGAACAGGCCGAGATATATCGCGCGGAATGCACGGAGCACGGTGGCGGTGCGTCCGCTGTAACGGAGCTCGTAGAATTCCAGGTCTGTCATGATGCCGGCGCGCCGCCACAGCTTCGCATAGACGAAGACGGTCAGCATCCCCGTCAGCAGAAAGGCCCACCACACCCAGTTGCCGGACACGCCGTTCTGCCGGACGATGTCCGTGACGAGATTGGGAGTGTCCGTGGAGAACGTGGTAGCGACCATTGAGGTTCCGAGCAGCCACCACGGCATGTGCCGGCCGGAGAGGAAGTAATCCGCGGCAGTGCGTCCGGCCCTGCGTGAGACGGCGATCCCCACCACCAGTGTCATGGCGAGGTACGCCAACAGGATGATCCAGTCGATCGTTGCAAGCGTCATTGCTGCACCTGGCTGTGGGTGGGATGAACCTCTGCCGCCTACACGTCGAACGTCGGTGGCGCGTACGGTCCGCTGCCACCCTTGGGACGCTGCCGCGGCGCCCGGCCGTACCCGCCGCTCTCCGTGCGCGAGAGACGCTTCTCCGCCACCAGCGACTCGAGCACGAGCTCACATGCGGCGGCCGTGTGGCCCGGGGAATCGTGTCGTCCGAGCCCGACCTCGCGCACCGCGTCGATGAGGCCGGGGACGGTACCGAACCCCTCGACCGCAGCCTTACCCGACGCGGTCTCGCCGAGCTGCAGCATCCCGCCCCCATCGAAATACTCCACGATCTCGAGCAGCGACGTTTCCGTCGCTTCGCCGCCCCAGGCGTCGAACGTATCGGAAGACGCCTCTGCGATCAGCTCGCGCGCAATCTTTTCCGCGCCGATCAGCTCACCCTCGTACTCGAGCTCCAGCTTGCCCGTAATGGAAGGCAGTGCGGCATAGATGTCCGTCGGGCGCGGCACGATCTCCGTCTCATCGTTCATGAGGGCGCGCCGTTCGGCATTCGACACGGCGTTCTCGAGGACCGTGATCGGCATGCGCTGGCTGACGCCGGACCGCTGGTCGATGCGCTTGTCCGTGCGCGCCAGAAAGGCGATACGCTCGATCGTCTCGGCAACGAAGTCAGGCACGTCCACTTTCGCGTCCTGGCCGCGGTCCAGCCATGCCTCCTGGAGAGTGATCATCACGCCTTCGTTCACCGTCTCCGGATAATGCGTCGTAATCTCGGCCCCGATGCGGTCCTTGAGCGGTGTGATGATCTTGCCGCGCGCGGTGTAGTCCTCGGGGTTGGCGGTGAAGACGAGCAGCACATCGAGCGGCAGCCGGATCGGATAGCCTTTGATCTGGACATCGCCTTCCTGCATGATGTTGAACAGGCCGACCTGGATCTTGCCCGCCAGATCCGGCAGCTCGTTGATCGCAAAGATCCCGCGGTTCGCACGCGGCGGGCATCTGCTGTCCGACGAGCTCACGATCCACTACGGCCTGCTGC
>DATABQ010000552.1:0-4174 GCA_036259495.1 Longimicrobiales bacterium
CTGTCGGTGCTGCCCAGCGAGCGCAGGCCGCTGTCGCGCAGCTCCCGCGCGATCTCATCGAGGCGGAGTGCCACGCGCCGGGCGACGTCTTCCTCGCCGTACCCGGATACGGTCTGAACGCCGGCGGGAACGATGAACGCATCCAGCGGGAAGTCACTCGTGGTGTCGGGTTCATCCGCCTCCGGCTCCCTGTCCCACGGATCCGCGGGAACGACTTCGTCCAGGAGAAGCTCGCCGATGTCATCGAACGGCTCGCCGGCCTCGTCGGCTTCCTGCTCGACGGCCTCATCACTCCACGCGGGAACAGCGTCTCCGTCCTCTGTCTCGACCGGCCAGGAGTCGTGTCCCGCGTCGTGGATCGACTGTGGAGGCGAGTAGTCGGGCGTGGTCATGGCCTCGAACTCCCACGGCACCGGCTCATCCAGGAGCGGCGGTTCCCCGGGTTCGACGGTTGCGCCTGGGTCCGCGGGTTCAGCGAACGGGAGCTTCGCATCCACGGACGCCGGTTCAGCCCCCTCGATCGGTAGTCCCGTTTCCGTGACCGGCGCTTCGGCGTCCGCGGCTTCCGCCTCTGCGGTTTCCGCCTCTGCGGTTTCTGCGGCGGCGACTTCCGCCTCTGCGACCTCGACCTCCGCGGCTTCCGCGGCGGAAAGCGTCTCCGCGTCCGCGGCTTCAGACGCCGCGGGAAATACTCCGGCGTCCGGTGCTTCGGCTTCCGCGGTCCCCTTCGCAGGGACAACCGTGTCCGCCGCGTTCTCGTCCGGTTCAGTTACGGGACCGAGCTCGCGCTCGAAGCGCGCAATGATCTCGCGCCACGTTCCAGGCTCCGTGCGATCGACGTCCGAACGCACGGGTTCCAGGCTGCCGCTGTCGTCCAGCGGCGGCAACTCCAGTGCGCGGGTGGGCTCACTTCGCGGCAGCTCCAGACGCGGCGTTGCCGGGGGCAGCGCGGTCGGCTGCCGCCGCAGTGTCGGCTCAGGGAACTCGGGCGCTGCCGGCTCAGTTGGCGGCGGCGTTACCGGTGGAGTGGAGACATGAGGGGCTGGCACATAGGGTGGCGAAAATACGGCCTCTGTTGCGGAGGCTGTTCTCAACTGAAAACGGGTCACCGCCGGCGGCGAAAGCGCACGCCGGGGTGTATGTGGTTTCTGGCTCATCCAATCGCGTTGCGGGGAGTTCAATCACGTTGGCCAGACACTACAAACTAATGGTGCAACCCGACCCGCGGAAAGATCCGTCTTCTCAGCGCCGCCATGCCCCCGTCCTGATGCTGGCGCCGAGCGTGACGTTGAAGCCAGGCGCGGGCTCGTAGAACCGGGACCCGAAGGCGTTCACAGTCAGCGATCCGAAGTAGCTCCGATCGAGCAGGTTGTTCAGCGCGACGAACGGTGCAATGTCGATCATGCCCGTCGCGAACGACGTCCGGGCGCGCAGATCGAGCAGTGTGTAGCCGGGGTTCTCGGCGGTATTCGCATCGTCCGCGGGCTGACTGCCGTTGTGATGAAGCTCGAGAGTGATGCTGCTCGCGCGCGGGGACCATGTTGCGGCTGCGAAGACTCTGTGCGGCGTGATGCCGGGAACGCGGTTGTCCTCGTAGCTGGTCTCCGTGCTGCCGTCATCACGGAAGCGGACGTCGGTGAACGTGTATGCGCCGGAGAGTGATACGTCCCGCATGATGGCGGCGTTGGCAGCGAGCTCGATGCCGCGGTGGCGGGTGCGGCCGGCGTTGCGGAAGAACTCGCGGCCCTCGGCTTCCGGCACCTGGAACTGCACCAGCGCGTCACGGACGTCCATGATGTATGCGGCCGCCTCGTAGCTTACGCGCGGCGAAACGGATCCACGCAGTCCGAGCTCCCTGCTGATGACCCTCTGCGGTTCGAGCTCGGTGTTGAAGCCTCCGGGGCAGCACGGCTGCCCCGGGGCGGGCGGAGCGTTCAGCAGCTCGGTGGTGGTGGGTGTCTGGAACGCGGACGCGACGTTCGCGAAGAGGATGGCAGCGCCAAGATCGAGTGTTGCGCCGACCATGAAGCTCGGCGCGTGGAGTGTCCGCTCGCCGGACTCATCGACATCCGCGCGCCGATCGATCGTCTCGAAGCGGACGGCATCGTAGCGCGCACCGAGGCTCACACCGGCCGGTCCTGCACTCACCCGCGCCTGCGCGAACGGGCCGATGCTCGCAACGCGGTCTTCCTGATCGCGGCGTGGCGCGCCCGTCGGGCTGCCTCCCTCGTTCGCGAATTCGAGCCGGTCATCGCTCTGCGCTTCGGCATCGACGCCCGCCGTGACCGTCACGCGGCCGAGGCCGTGCTCGTACAGGGCGCGCACGCCTCCTGCGGTGCGGCCGAGATCGATGACGGCGAATGGCAGCGGGTTCTCGAGCGAGCGACGCAGCGCATGAACCGATATGTCGGTACGGGAGTGGGAGCGCTCGTGATGCAGACGCACTCCGATCTGCGCCTGACGCATGCTCTCGCCCGATCCTGTCGCCACATTGCGGGGCCAGGCCATCGTCGGTGTGGCGAGCGCGGAGTCGAGCGGCAGCGATCCGGGGTTCTCCGCCACGGGCATGTCGACTGCGTTCAGCACGAGCGTGATGCGGGTGGCATCGCCCGCCTGCAGCCCCGCCCGCGTATTGAGGAGTGTCTGCTCCGCGCGACCATAATCGCGATAGCCGTCCGTCTCCATCCGTGAGACGCTGGCCAGGTAATCGAATGCGCCGATGGTCTCCGCAACCTTCGCCTGAGCCTTCCAGAGGCGCGTGAGACTGCCGCGCCCCTGATCACCGACCGTGACTCGAGCCTCGGCCGAGCGTGGGCCCGGTGCCGGCTCCGTTTCGATCGCTATGACTCCACCGGCGGCATTGCCGAACAGCGCGGATGCGGGACCGCGCAGGATGTGGATCGAGCCGGCGGACCCGAGATCGAGATTGTTCAGGTTGGTCTGACCGTCCGGCATCGTCAGCGGGATGCCGTCGACCAGTACACGCACGCCCCGCACGCCGAACGCTGCACGCGCGCCCAGCCCGCGAATGACGACGCGGTTGCCGAGCGAAAAGTTCTGCCTGTTGTCGATGATGAGACCGGGCACCCCGGCGAGCGCCTCATGCAGTCCGATCGTCGCGCGGGCGCCCTGGATGCGTTCGCGGCCGATCAGGGACAGCGACACGGGTGCCCGTGCGGCGCTCACGCTGGTGCGCGTGACGGGCACCTGAAGGCTGTCGAGCGGGATGACCGAATCGACGGGGACCTGCGCGTGGAGCGGAGCGGCCGTGCACAGGAGACTGCAGACGACGGCCGCCGATCCCTTCAGACGCATCACTCCGCCCAGCCGAACCGGCCGAGCAGCGGCACGAACGTGCACGCCGTGATGTCCTTGCGGTGCACACCGTCCTGTTTCTTCTCGAACAATGTGAGCGTCTGCTCCGTTCGATCGCCGATCGGAATCAGCATGCGGCCGCCGTCGGCGAGCTGATCCAGCAGTGCCTGCGGCACGTCGGGCGAAGCGGCTGCGACGAGGATCGCGTCGTACGGCGCATAGCGTGACCAGCCGATCGTGCCGTCGCCGACGAGCAGCGCGATGTTCGAAAAGCGGAGATCATCGAGCACGGCGCGCGCGCGGACGGAGAGCTCGCGTATCCGCTCCACCGAGTACACGTGCGAGGCGAGGTGCGCCAGCAGTGCGGTCTGGTAGCCGCTGCCCGTGCCGATCTCCAGCACCTTCTGGTGCTGCTGGATCTGCAGGACCTGCAGGTAGAGCGCCTGCAGCGAAGGCTGCGATGCCGTCTGGCTGAAGCCGATCGGCACCGGCGCATCTTCGTACGCGCGATGCTGCACTCCCTCGGGCACGAACAGGTGGCGCGGTACGAGGTCGAACACCCGGAGCACTTCCAGATCATCGATGCCGCGGTCGCGGATCGTCTCGATCAGCTGGCGCCGCTGCCGTTCGTACCTGCGGTCCGTCAGAGCTTCAGACCCCACCCGTTCAGGCCCTCCATCAATCGGTAGTTCGTCAGGTCGAGATGCAGCGGTGTGACGGAGATGCAATTCTCGTGAATCGCCCGGAAATCGGAGTCGGCGCCGCCCCACCATTTGCTCTCGCCGCCGCCGATCCAGAAATACTCGCGACCATTGGGATCCGCTGCGCGCGTGAGCGAGCCGACGTACGCGCGCCGTCC
>DATABQ010000553.1:0-5506 GCA_036259495.1 Longimicrobiales bacterium
GATCCGGTCGCGCGGCGGATCATCGACAGCCCGACATTCCAGCGACTCCGGCATATCAAGCAGCTGGGGCACGCCCATCTCGTGTACCCCGGTGCCACGCATACGCGCTTCGACCACGCTGTCGGTGTGTATCACCTGGCGCAGCGCGCGCTGCACGTGCTGGCGGAGCGGGATGAGCTCGGTCCGGTCGACGAGGCCGATTGCCGTGTCATTCCCGTCGGTGCCCTGCTGCACGACGTCGGTCACTATCCGTTCTCCCACGCACTCGAGGAGCTGGAGCAGGGGAGCATACCCGGGCATCACGAGGAGCTCGTCGGCAGATTCCTCGCGGAGCCGGCAGTCCGCGGGGCTCTGGAGAGTGTCGCTCCCGACGCTGCCGCGCGGGTGGAGGCGCTGATTCGCGGGCGGTCCTCCAATCCGCTTCAGGGTCTCGTCAGCGGCAGCCTGGATCTGGACAAAATCGAATACCTGAAGCGCGACGCTCGGTTCTGCGGCGTGCCGTATGGCGACGTAGATGTGGACCGGCTGCTGCACTCGCTGACGCTGCTGGCCGATCCCGCATCGGGGCAGCTGGAGGTGGGGGTTCACGAGAAGGCCGTGGCCGCTCTCGAATCGCTGCTGTTCGCAAAGTACCAGATGTTCAGGAACGTCTACTGGCATCACACGGTGCGTGCGGCGACGGTCCTCTACAAGCGCGTCGTGGCGGATGCGCTGCGGCACAATCTCGTCAGCGGCGAGGAGCTCGTCGGCGCGACCGATGAAGGGCTCATGCACCTGCTGGAGACGCGGGCGCAGGGCGTTGCATCGGGCGCGGGCGGATCGCCTGGCCCTGCACAAGGAGCGAGGCAGGTGGCGGTCGGCATCCGCTGCCTGCGCGAGCGTCAGCTTCCGAAACGCGCGGCCGAAGTCGTGGCGGCGGATCTGGAGGACACGGGGGCCGGCGACTGGCTGGCAGCCGACAGTGCACTGAAGCGCGCGGTAGAAGAGCGCCTCGCGACGGAGCTGGATCTGCCGACCGGAGCGGTGTTCCTGGACTATCCCGAGAAGTCGATGATGTTCGGACTGCATCTGCTGGTGCGGCGCAGGACGGGCGAGGTACTGCGACTCGGGCCGGAAGGGCGTTCGGGACTGATCGGACTGCCGGAAGTCGCGGCGGAGCTGTATCGCACCGCGCGCGTACTGCGCGTGTTCACGCAGGGCGCGCGGCGCGAGGTGGACGTTCAGGCGATCATCGATCTCGCACAGCAGAGCGACGAGAGCATCCGCGCCACATTGGACAGCGACGCGAAGCTTCTCGGCGCCTGACGACTACTGGATCGACACATCCATGTTGATGGGCTCGCTCGGTTTGTCCCCCGAGTCCGTACGAACCTTCCCGATCTTCTCCACTACATCCATCCCGTTCACCACTCTGCCGAATACCGCGTGCTTGTTGTCGAGCCACGGTGTCGCAGCCAGGGTAATGAAGAACTGCGAGCCGCCCGTGTTCGGCCCGGCGTTCGCCTTCGACAGCACACCCGGTGCATCGTGTCGCAGCTCCGGATGGAACTCGTCGGCGATCTTGTAGCCCGGGCCGCCCGTGCCGGTACCCTGAGGGCAGCCGCCCTGGATCATGAAGTTCTCGATCACGCGATGGAACGTCAGGCCGTCGTAATAGCCCTTTTCCGCGAGGTCGATGAAGTTCTTCGTCGTCACCGGTGCCTTGTCCTCGAACAGCTCGACGTCGAAGTCACCATGATTCGTGCTGAACTTTGCAATGCGGTTCGGCATGAGTCCTCTCGTCAGAAGTCGATGGTCAGCCCCGCCTGGAACCGCTGGTCGGTTCTGCCGACACCGTCGGCGGGGGTGGAATCATAGCCGTACGCGTGCGTCAGCGTCAGGGCCAGGTGCTTCGTGATCCTGGAGCTCACCTTCGACGATACCTCCAGGTTGTGATCCGCAAAGTCATCGAAGACAGGTGCGAACGTCGTGGTGTTCTCTATTGCCACATTGTCGCCGAGCTCGCGGCTGCCCTCGAACTCCATGCTCCACGCGCCGTCCGTCTGCGACGACCGTGACGCTGCGCTCGTGAAGTTCTCACGGCTGTACTGCGCCGCCACGCGCACCGATGCCTCGCCCGGATCCTCACGATAGAACGTGTACTTCACCCCTGTCCCCGTCCGCGCGCGCAGATCCAGCTTGCGGAACGCGTCGCGCTCCGCTGACGCGAACACGAACGGTGACACCCGTGCGGCCGGGCCGACATCGAAATCCAGCTGGCTCTTGAGATTGCGCGCCACGACCGTGCCCTGGCTCTCACCATAACGGAAGTTGATGCTCCACTCGAGCTTGAACAGCTTCGTCTGAAGGTGCTTGAGGCGCACGCCCGTCGTGAGCGACGTCAGATCGCTGTTGCCGCTCGAGCTGGCGAACCCCAGGTCCAACGCGGCCGCCCAGCGGTCCGGCGCCTCTTCCTGCGGCTCCTCCGGCTCTTCCGTCGCAGTCACCTCGTCCGGCACCGACGTCTGTGTGGGAAGCCCGGGCGGCGCTACGGTCTGCTGCCTGGCGAGGGGTTCCGTCGCCACGCCGCCCGGCGGCTGTGCCAGAGGCGGCTGCACTGTGTCGGCCGGCTGCACGATCACGCGCGTCTGCGCTGCAACCGGCGGCTCCATGGCCACGGACGACTGACGCGTGAGGACCGGACCGGCCAGCGCGTAGAGCAGAATCAGTACGTAGGAGGCACCAGGCATCGAACGAAGTACAGGGAATGAACAGTCGAGCCGGGAAGATCACGCAAAGAGGCTTCGTGTGCAACGGCGCAGAGGACCGCCATGCAGGATCACCGGCTGCAGTTCTCGCGCTGGATAGTGTAGGCCAGTCCTGTGATCACCCAGCCGTCGGGACCCTTCACGAAATGGAACGCATCCGTTCCGCAGTGGCTGAAATTGGAGCCTCTCAGGAAATCGTACGACGTCCATACGCTGGCCAGCCGCCCATCGACACGCACCTCGGGATCGATCGCCTTCTCATCGAGCCGATCGGCCGCTGCGCCGACCTGCGCGATGAACGCGTCGAGCGGTGTGGAGCGGATGTCAGGCGCGCCATCGGTACCTGCCGGAATGAACGTGTGCAGGTCCGGGTGTGCGAGTGCTCGGATCGCTGCCGTATCGCGCATGCGCATCGCGTCGAACAGGCGATTCATTGCGGCGATGACTTCCGCTTCATCGCGCACGGTCTGCGGCGAGATCCGGCGACCGGATAGCGCAGTGCGACGGGCGAGGTCGAACGCGTCGCCGTCGGAGAGGAAGTAGTAGTCCAGCTCGCCCCGATCGGCGGTGTTGTAGAACGCCACGCGTCCCTGACCCGTCACCTCGGCGCGGTTCCCCTTTACGACTAGTGCTGTGCTCTCATCGATGCCGATCCCGAGCAGCTCCGGATAGCGGCGAATCACGTCGAGGAGATCGTCCTGCCGGCCGCGCTCGGTGAGGTGCTGATCGACGGCGGTGTTGCGGAGCAGACCGAACCCGGCCTCGTGGCCGGTTGCCATCACGACCTCGTTCGACTCCACCGCGCCGCGCACCATGTAGCTTGCCTGAATGGACGCTCCCGCGGACGTTCCGCCGACTGCACCGCCGCGCTGGAGCACACCTCTGATTTCGCGGAGAGTGCGCGTGTCGAGGTATGCATCCGCCAGACGCCACTGCCGGCCGCCGGGCAGCCATACCGCTGTCGCGTTGCGGAGCGGTTCCGTGAACGACTCCATGTCGGCGGTGTCGCGGGAGCGCGTATGCAGTACGGTGATGTGGCGCACGCCCGCATCCCGGAACATGCGCACTCCCGGCCAGTCGTCGGGGAACGAGTCGCGTGTCCCTGCGGTCGGAATGATGACGAGCCGCGCATCAGGTCCGCCGGCGAGCTGCACGAACCGGGAGATGATCCCGCTGCCCAGAGTACCGCCTCCGGCGATGAACAGCGTGCCGCTCTCCGGACCGATGGTGGCGGGAACCGCTGGTGTGTGCTGTGTGGCGCCCGCGCATGACGCGAGCAGCGCGAGGCAGAGCGCGGGCGCCCAGCAGGTGCGAAGCAGCGGCCTCATGCGCATCAGCGAATGCCGACCTGCCCACGCACGGACTCGATCAGCTTCGCCGGATCATAGCCCACACCATCCTTGAAGACGTGCGTCACGTTCCGGATGTCGCCCGGCGTCGCGGCGGGATTGCCGCTGACAATGACCAGATCTGCAATCTTGCCGGCTTCGACCGACCCGAGCTCATCATCCACGCCGAGCACCTTCGCGCCGTTGAGCGTCATGATCTGCAGAGCCTCGACCGGCGTGAATCCCGCCTCGACCAGCAGCTCGAGATTGCGCTGGTCGCCGAACCCGGGCAGCGCTCCGCCGTTACCTGTCGGATCCACACCAGCTGCAAGCAGACCGCCCTTCTCGACGAACTCGCGTTCGTACTGCATCGCCTTCGCGAGGACTTCCGGAGAGGACGCGGCATCCGGATTGTCGATGTAGCGCTGCCGCGTGGTGAGGTACTCTTCGCGCGTCTCGGGCGACATCGCGTCCAGCATGCGCTGCTCGAGCGGCGGCCGGCCCGGAATGCTCAGCTCGTAGACAGCGAGCGTGGATGTCATCGCGACATTATTCTCGACCATGTCCTCGAGTGTCGCATGCACGGCATCACTGTCGATATCGAGCTCGCGCAGCGACTGGTATGCCGATCGGGGGCAGCGGTCCGGCTCCTTGTTCGGGTCATACTCGCTGTTCGCGAACAGGCCGTGCTCCAGGTTGTCGATCCCGAGTGCAACTGCCTCGCGATATCCGACCGAACAGAGATGTCCCGTCGGCTTCACGCCGCGGCGATGCGCTTCATCGATCGCAGCTTTCATCGCATCGCGAGTGATCCGCGTGTAGAACTTGAACCATGTGGCGCCCTCCTCCGCCCAGTACGCGACAACCCGGCGGGCGTCCTCTGCCGTGGCGACCTGGTGCATGCCGCCGCCCGCGCCCTCGCCCGAGAGATACGGACCGGTCACGTGCATGCGTGGACCGGGCGTATCACCATCATTGATCGCCTTGCGCAGGTTCAGCTCGCTGTACGGCGACATGCTGCCCGTCGTGCGGATCGTCGTCACGCCGGAGCCGAGATAGAGCCGGGGCGAGCTGTAGTTCAGCTGAACACTGCGGCCGAAGGACGTGGTGTAGAACGTGTGGTTGTGCATCCCGACGATCCCGGGGAACACGGTGTGGCCGGCCAGATCGAGGACGCGCGCCTCCGCCGGCACATCGGTCGACGACGCAGGTCCGACCGCTGCAATCCGGCCGTTCGTGATCACCACGGTCTGGTTCTCGTGCGGCGCTGCACCAGTGCCGTCGATGACGCGCACGTTCGTCAGTGCCACAACCGACGCGGGAACGGAGACCAGCTCGCGCACGCTGCCGGACAGCTCGTCGTAACTCTGTGCCGCCGCCGGCAGCGGCAGCGCGAGGGCACACAATGCAGCGAAGAACCGGGGAATGCGC
>DATABQ010000554.1:0-4594 GCA_036259495.1 Longimicrobiales bacterium
CTTCGCGCCACTACCCGGTACGGCTCGATATCGCGGAACCGTGCAAACGGATCGTCCGGCAGATAGTTGCCCGCGAGGTTCGTAGCAGAGATGGCCACCCAGCGCGGGAGCGTGTCGCCAGGTGGAAGCGGAAGCGGCGCCAGCGGTGCGAAACTAGGGAGGGCCACGTAATCGATGCCATACCCGGCGGGCGGCGCCGATCCGAAGTAGCTCAGCAGCACGCGCGGAATGTCCTCCTCCTGCATGAAATCCCGCAGTGCAAGCAGGCCCTGCCCCCAGTCGAGGCTCGAGTCTACGAGCGTCTCATAGCTGTACTCCACCGGACCGGTATACTCGCTGAGGTACGAAAGGAAGTACGGGTAGAACCGGAGCGGTGAAATAATATGCGCTGCAATCGCGACGGCGATTGCGACGCGGAGCCACGCGCGACGCAGGGACCAGACGCGTACCACTCCGATCGCGATGAGGATGCAGGCGAATGGCAGGAGCGGCAGTGCGTGACGGAAACCGATATTCAGATCGGCAGCCATGACGAACGCGAGCAGGACCAGACCGCCCACAACCGGAACGCGCAGGGGCGATGCAGCCAGTGCCCGCCAGCCGGTCCGCACCGGCTTCAGCGCGAGTCCCACGAGGCTCAGGAACAGCAGGACGTGCAGTCCGATGGACGTCTTGAGGAAGAAGGCGACGGGGAAGAAATACCACCAGCCTTCCTTGCTGTAATCGCCGAGCAGCACGGCTGGCGCGCCATGACCGGAGTTCGCGTGCTCGATGTTGAAGTCGAGCCCGAACCAGAACTCGCTCAGGGTGAAATCGCCGAGATATATCGCTACGAGCACGAGATAGGCGGAGAGCGCGAACACAGGGATTCCCATGAGCACCCGTCGCAGCCAGTCCGGATCGGGCCATCGCCTGACGCCCTCCAGCAGGATGAGCAGAACGGCGATCGGCCCCATGACGATCGCACTGAACTTGACGCCGAGCGCCAGTCCCGTCGCAGCGCCGGCGAGAGCCACACGGCCGACACGCGGATCCCGGGCAGCGCGGTCGCCGGCCCATGTGGCGGCCAGAAGCACCAATGCGAGCGGCACGTCGTTGTACGATATGCCGGAATGGGCGAGGATGTCCGGGACAAAAGCGACCAACGCGGCAGCGACCAGGGCTGCACTGCGCCCGTAGGCGGAGCGGGTGAAGGCGAATGTCGTGAAGATCAGCAGCACGCCGATAGCGACGCCGACGAGCCGGGACATGAACGCGATCCGCTCAGGATCGTTGTCGGACCCGAAGTAGAAGGCGTTCGCATACTGATAACGGCCTGGATAACTCCAGTCGATGACGTCTTCCCTGGGGTAGTTCGGTCCGTCGAGATACACCGGGAGACCGTAGACGTACTGGAGAAAGGGCGGGTGATCGAGGACTAGGTCGAACTCGCCGGTTGCGTATCCGCGAGCTCCCGCCGAAGGCAGAAGGACCTCATCGAAGGTCGTTGAGTTGTGGCGGGTCGCGCTTCCTGCGACACCGGCAAATGTGACGACAATCAGGGCGAGCACGATACGGTGTCGCATCATCGCGAAATTCATCCCGGCTTCGGGTTCGGGTAGCGGTGCAGTCACGGCGAAATGGCGGAGTCCTGAACGACGCCGAGAACATCAGTCTGCCAGCGCTGCCGCGCCGTGCCGTATGCGCGATGTATGCGATACAGCTCGATCAGTGCGGCTACACCGTCGCGCATCCTGACCTTCGATCCAGCGACCTCGGTCCATTCCGGCAGCGGCAGCTCGTTGATCCGCATCTGTGGATCGACGCGCGGGTCCGTCTGTGCTGCGAGCAACCTGGCGAGGAGCTCGACATCGAAGAGCCACCTGCTGTCGAAGCGACGAGCGAACACGCTGCACGTGCGGTCATTGACGCGGAGCAGCTTCGCGCCACACTGCGTATCGTACACCGGCAGTCGCAGCACTGCGGCGGCGCCTGTGGCGAGCACGCGGCCCAGATAGTGACGATACGCGCTTCGGCGGATCCGCGACCCGAGCAGCTGGACCCTCGATCCCATCGCCAGGTCCAGTGCCGGATTGGCGCGCAGTACATCCATGAGCAGCGGAATCGCTCCCAACGGCGCCGCCAGGTCGGCGTCCCAGTATCCGGCGAATACCGGGCCGCGTGCGCAGGCACGCAGCATTCCCTGCCGGACGGCCTCGGCCTTTCCCGAGTTATGAGCGAGTTCGTGAACCTGGATCTGTGCGCAGGAGGCCGCGAGCTCTTGCAACACGTCCGCGGTCGCATCGGTGCTGCCGTCGTCGACCATCAGGACTTCGACATCCGGTGCAGCGTCGAGGAACCGGCGGAACGTCTCCGGCTGCAGCCGCTCCGCCTCGTTGAAGCACGGTACGACAATGATGGCCTGTGGCGCACTCATGATGTGGAGCCGGTCCTGCGCAGCAGCGCCATTAGACTCACGCCGCGACTGTATGGGCGATCCTTAGAGGCGAGTGCGTTCCGCAGGCGTTCCGCCTCACCCACGAAGACGCGCTGGAGCGCGACGTTCGCAGCTGCGGGCGGCAGCGCCAGATCGGTGCCTTCACCGCCGGCCGAGCGCTTCAACCGCGATGTGATCCAGCGTACAGCCCGGACGGCGGGATAGAGCCGGCTGTTGAAATGGGAGACGAGGACCGGGGTCACGGGAAGGCCGCGCCATGCGTTGGCCAGCATGCCGGGGTCATACCGCCTGTGATGGCCGAGCGCGACGTCGTGGGGGCTCCACAGTTCCATGCCGGCAGGGACTGTCACCAGCAGAAACGCGTCCGGCTTCAGGGGCCCAATGACGGCCGACAATAGTTCATGGTCGTCGGGAACATGTTCAATGACATCCGTCAGCAGAACCGCATCCGCCGCGGCGAGGTCCGTCTGCGCTTCGGCGGCTCCACCGGTGTGGAAATCGACGCCGGGATGCGCGGAACGCGCAAAGGCGATCGCATCCGGAGATGGATCATAACCGATACAGCGGTAGTCGGGGTGGAACGCGGTAGCGTTGGCGCCGACGCCGCAGCCGACATCGACCACGTTCTTCGACCCGTTCGCCGGGACGACCGCCTCCACGATCGAGCGCAGGATCGCGCGCCGGGCAGCGAACCACCAGTGGCGCTGCTCGACATCGGCGTGCACGCGAAATACGTCAGCATCCATTATCGTTCTCCACCTCGAGACACTGCCGGGACGCGATGGCCGATCTGCCGCTCGTCGACAGCGCGAAACGATCGCACTACCGCCGCCCCTGCGCGAACTGGTCGTCCCTTGCCTGCACGCCCTCCGCAATCGCGTCGGTGCGTGCCGTTCCCCAGAGCCGACTCATCGCACTGTCATACGGAAGAGCGACCGGGTCACCGTCGTGCTCGAAGATGCCATAGACGAACGGTGTCCGGTCCGAATGCGCTCGGAGCAACGCGTCGTTCTTCTCCGGGCCGAAGTCGCGGACAAACATCACTCCGCTCTCCTCGCTGCCCGGCAAATCGCCCTGCCAGATTAGAGGTGACAGATCAAGGATCCCAAACCTGTCGCTCGCCGCTTCCCGACTGCATTCCGGCGTCAGCTGTTCACCCTGCCACGCGCGAATGCGATCACCCGGTGCAATTTCCACGGTCAGCGGCAGACGATCGTTGCGGGGAACGGTGTCGAGTTCCGTCAGCGCCACGGCCGCGGCTGCATGACGTCCTGCCAGTAAGTGCCTGGCCAGGACATGAACGTCACACGTGGAGTTCTGGCGCATCAGTGTTTCGATCATGTCCAGCCGGTATCCGGCAGACGCGAGTGACATGGCCACACGACCTGTCCACCCGCCGTGAACGAACACCAGAGCCGGTGACTCAACGGGGGGCACCGGCAGCCGCATGATCTCGAACCATTCACCTCCGTAGCTGCTCAGCCGCTGCCCTGCGCCCGAGAAGAGGCCTATGACCACGGATCCGATGATCGCGGTGCTCAGTGCGGCTTTCGCATCGAAGCTGTCCCATCTGCGAGGCGTCAGGCGCACGAGGCCGACTGCCGCCGCCGTTGCAAGCATGAGCCAGGCGGGGGCTGCTTCATGCAGCATGCGGGGCCCCATGAAAACGCCGTGGTGCCAGTACAGAAAGTTCGTGATTACCGGTGCCACGGCCCATGCGGCAAGGAGCCTGGCGCCCGGCTCGAGCCGCTTCGCAATGAGCAGGAAAAGCCCGATCAGTGGCACGGCGGGCAGCGGCGTCTCCAGAAGGTGAATTGCGAGCCCCAGGAGATCGCCCGCAGTGTAGCCGATCGCCTCACGCAGGCCGTACAGGTTGCCCCATGGATCGCGGTGCATGCCCAGAGACATGTCCGGCCCCATCGCGAGATCGTATCCCGTTCGCAGAGGACCACCGAAGAAGTAGGTGTTGTAGGCGAACAGAAGGATCGCGATCGGAGCTGCTCCGGCCACAGCGCGCAGGTTGATGAGCGCAAACATTGCTGGCGTCGCGCGACGGGAGCTCAGCATCGGGGCAGTCAATGCGATAGCAGTACCCATCGCGAGCGTTGAAAGCGGGCGGGTAGCGAGCGAGTATGCGAATGCAGCGCCGGCCAGATA
>DATABQ010000555.1:0-4141 GCA_036259495.1 Longimicrobiales bacterium
TCATGACGCGTGCGATGTTCTCCTGCACCGCGTCCTGATCCACCCTGCGCTGCTTCTTCTTTTTCTTGTCCTTCTTGCCGCCGCCACCCGCGGCGGCGCCGGCACCGGCGCCGGAAGGGGTGGGTCCGCCGACGGCTCGTCGGCCATCGGCCGTGAAGCCTTCCGCCTGAATGCGGACCTGACCGCCCGGCGCAGCACTCGCTGCGGGTGATGGGCTGGCGCCGCGGGGCGGTGTCTTGCCCAGAACCTCGGCCGCACGGCGCAGCTTCGGCCGCTGCTCGGCCGTCGGCTGCTGACGCGTGACCGGCCGCTCCTCCTCGGTCGGCGCTTCGGCGCTCGCCGCAGGCTGCACCTGCTCCTGCTCCGGCTCCTCCTCCTCCTGGGGCGCCTCCGCGACCGGCTCGGCAGCCGCTTCGATCTCCGGCTCCGTCTGCGCCTCGGCAGGCACGATGGTGATCTCCGGCCGCGACGCGGCCTCCTCGATCGGCTCCGCGAGATCCTCGCCCTCGGCAGCGGCTGCCTCGGCCGCCTCCGCTGCGATCGTTTCCGCCGCATCCGCAGCCGCATCGGCGGTGCTGTCCTCAACCGCCTCCGCCTCGATCGGCTCGGGCTCCTCGACCACCGGCTCCGGTGGGAGGTCCTCCTTCTTGCGGCGGCGCCGGCGGCCGGCGGGCTGCGCGTCCTCGACAACAGCCTCGAGCGATTCCTCAAGATCTGTGTGCCCGGCGCGCCGCTCCCGCTCGAGACGGGCACGCAGCTTCGCGACCGTGGCATCATCGACCTGCGATGCCTCGGACGTTACACGTGCACCCATGGTCCGGAGGATGCCAAGCATCTTGTCCGGTTCAACCTTGAACTCTCTCGCTGCCTCGTAAACCCGCATACCTTCGTCACCACCTTAACGGAACCACAGGACGCGCTCGCGCGCCCCGCCTACTTGGTGCCTTCGGCACCACCACCAACATCCATCAACGTCCGCAGCCGACGCGCCAGAGCTGCATCGACCACGCCGACGGCGCTGAGCGGGCCGCGACCGATCGCCGCGCCCAGCTCGTCTCGTTCATACCGGATCACGTGGGAGATGCCGCGTGCGGTAAGCAGCGGCAGCAGTTTCCCGCGACTGTTGTCCGAGGCGTCCGACGCCATCACAGCCAGCCGGAGCGTGCCCGCGCGTGCGGCTTCACGAACGCGCTCCGTGCCGGGCACCACCGCACCGGCACGTGTCGCCATCCCGAGCAGGCTCAGCGCGCGATCCGGTCGCGCCGCCCGCTGTTCAGGCTGCGGTCGATCCGAGCCCCCACGCTCACGCGCAGAATCACCCGGCCTGCCCGGCATCCTCGGTCTTCTCCGCCGATGGGGCGGTCGCCTTCCGCTCCGGCATCGGCAGACCGAGCACATCGGCCGCCAGCTGTTTCGCCTCTTCCAGCTCCTCGTCGGTCGGTGCACCCTCTGCGGGCTGGGCCTCCTCGGAGGCGCCATCCTCGACGGTCAGCGATTCGATGAGCTGGAGCAGGTTATCCGCCTGCTCCGCGGCAATCCCGGGAACGCGAAGGAGATCCTCGCGTTCGAGGTCGATAATGTCCAAAAAGCTAGTATATCCGGCACTCTCGAGGGCCGCCAGTGTTCCGATCGGCAGATCGAGCTCCCGCAGCGGGAAGTCGGCCAGCTCGTATTCCTGCTCACCGCCGCCGAACAACGCTGCGTCCGCACCGCGCTCGAGCCACTCGCGGCTGCCGTACAGATCGATCTGCCATCCGATCAGCTGACTGGCGAGGCGCACGTTCTGGCCGTTGCGTCCGATTGCGAGCGAGAGCTGGTCCTCGTCGACGATCGCCGTGATCACGCGACGCGATGAATCGCTGATGACCTTCGCGACCTTCGCCGGAGCGAGCGCCCGTCGCGCATAGATCTCCGGGTCCGGATGCCACGGCACGATGTCAATGCGCTCACCGCCCAGCTCGCTCACGACCGCCTGCACACGCGAGCCCTTCAGACCCACGCAGGCGCCGACCGGATCGATGCTGTCATCGCGCGACGACACGGCGACCTTCGTGCGGCCGCCGACCTCGCGGGCAATGCCCTTGATGTCGACGATGCCCTGATAGATCTCCGGCACTTCCAGCTTGAACAGTGCGGCCACGAACTCGGGCGCGGCACGCGACAGAATCAGGCGCGGTCCCTTGGGCGTCTCCTCGACCCGCTTCAGCACTGCCCGGATCGGCTCACCCTGGCGGAACCGCTCGCGCGGGTTCTGCTCCTTCCAGGGAATGATCGCCTCGGCATCACGCGACTTGTTCAGCATGATAACCATCTTGCCGCGCTCGACCTGCTGCACTTCCGCGCTGAGCAGGTCGCCCACCTTGTTCGCGTACTCGTCGCGGATCTTGTTGCGCTCGCCCTCACGCACGCGCTGGATGATCCGCTGCTTCGCAGCCATTACGGCGTTGCGGCCGAACTGCATGAAGTCGACGGGGATCTCCTGCACGTCGCCGACCTCGAACTCCGGATCGTCCCAGCGCGCTTCCTCGAGCAGCACCTGACGCGACGCGTCCTCGACCTCGTCGACAACTTCCTTCAGGACGGTGATGTGGATGTCGCCGGCCTCTTCATCGATGATCACCTCGGCCTCGACGTTCGGGCCGTAGCGCCGTGCGAGCGCAGCCATGATCCCATCCTTGATGAGATCCTGCAGGTCCGCGCGGGACATGTTCTTGTTCGCGATCATCTCGCGGAACGCACCGATTACCTGTGTCGCGTTAGCCATTCGTACTCTCCATCGCCGGTCCGGCTCAGCGCCGGTCACCCCAGCGGAAAACGAGATTCGCCCGCGTGACGTCCGCACGCGGGATGTCCATCGTGGAGCCGTCCGGCAGCTTCAGCCGGATGTGCTCCTGTCCATCGACCGTCTCCAGCCCCACCAGCTCACCCTCGACGCGCTTCGCTCCGTTGGCGCGCGCCTTCGACATCTTCACCGCGACCTCACGCCCCGCGGACCGCTCGAAATCGGCACTCCGCACGAGCGGCCGCTCGACCCCCGGCGACGACACCTCGAGCACGTATCGCTCGGCAATGTCCGGTGCGTCATCGAGGTACTCCTCCACCGCGCGGCTCACGCGCGCACAGTCGTCGACCGATACGCCCGCACCCGGCTCGGAGCCGCCGGGCAGATCGACCCGCAGCCGCAGGATCGGCCGCGCCTTCGAGCCCGCCCGTTCGAGCTCGACCAGCTCATAGCCGAGCTCCGCAACCCGCTCCTCGATCCGCCGCTCCAGCTCTTCAGCCATACCTTAGCTCAATAAAAAAGTGGGGGTCCCCCCCCACTTCCTGCGACCACCACTGCTGCGAATAGTATAGCGGAAACGCGCCATTCTTTCAACCTGCGACGTGTCAGGCAGGCCACTGCGGGATCGGGATTGGCCTCCGGTTGCCAACGGGACTCCGGGATCTCTCCCGCCGTCCTCCCGCAGTTTCTCTTCCGCCGTTCATCTCCCGCCGTTCGAATCTCCCGCCGTTCGAACCTCCCGCCGTTCGAGCCTCCCGCCGTTCGAACCTCCCGCCGTTCGAACCTCCCGCCATCCCTGCAACTATCCGGCTCCTCTACTCCTCGTCGATGTCCGCCGTAAACTCCACTGCCACCGCACCCGAAAGCGACCGAGCCGTCGGACACTTCTCCCGGTGCCGCGACAGCGCCCGCTCCACCTTCTCCCTGCTGCCCTCCGGAATCCGCAGAGTGTAGTGCACGTCGATCCGCGTCAGCTTCACGATGCCGTCGACGATCTCGTTCCTGCCGGCTGCGCTCGCCTGAATCGCGTCGGGTCCGAGTCTGATCTCGCGCGCCTCCAGCGCGCCGGTGAGGGTACCCAGCATTCAGGCGCCGGTGGCCGCCACGATGTAATCCACCGGCAGCGGCAGGTCCAACCGCGACTCCAGCCGGAAGTGCTCCTTGATCGGACCGTGAACGCCGAAATCGATCTCGGTGCCATCCTCCAGACGAGCGCGGCGGTGGACACCTTCGATCTTCGTGATCGTGGAACGGGCGGTATACAGCGGCTCACTCATACGTCCTCCTCGTCGTTGATGAAGACTGCGCCTCCGGAACGACCTGCTCGCCCGCAATCGAGGCGAGCGGTGTGGCGCGAAA
>DATABQ010000556.1:0-5849 GCA_036259495.1 Longimicrobiales bacterium
GTCGGTCCGCTACCCCGCCGGCAACCACTTCCAACCCGCAGTTCCGCCGGCAGTCCCGACCCGCCCGACCCCATCCCAATCCCGATCCCGCAGTCCCTCCACTCCCCCCGCGACCGGCCCCAACGACGAACCTACTCCAGCAGCCGTTCCTCCGGCAGCAGTGACCTGTGCACCGCGAGCGCGGCCCTAACACCTTCGGCCGCCGCGATCGAGGCCAGGTGCGGGTGCCCCGTGATGTCGCCTATGGCATGCACGCCGGGGGTGGACGTCTCCTGTCCCTTGTCGACCACGACGTAGCCGTCTCTGTCCAGCTCGCAGTTGAGCAGCTCGGCGAGCTCGCAGCGCGGTTCGGAGCCGAGATGAAAGAAGACGGCGTCGAGGCGCAGTGGTTCACGGCCGTCGAACTCCGCCTGTGTGAGGTTGCCGCCGCGTCCGTCTACACGCGTGACCGGGTCCGGAACAATCCTGATGCCGGCGTTACGGATCACGGTGACGGCGTCGTCATCGACTTCGAGGTCTCTGCCGTGTGTGAGCAGCGTGATGTCGGAACTCCAGTGGCGGAGGTAGAGCGCGAGATTGGCGCCGTACCGGTCCCAGCCGACGACACCGATGCCGGTGTCGGCGAAGGAAGGTCCATCGCAATCCGGACAGTGGAAAACCGAAGTGCCGTAGAGATCCTCGAGGCCGTCGATGTCCGGCAGGTAGTCGCGCAGTCCGTACGCGAGAACGATGCGGCGGGCGGTGTGCTCCTCGCCCGTGTCCGAGGAGGCGGTGAAGTTATCCTTTCCGCCCTGCACCTTCACGATCTCGCCGGCCCTCACCTCCACGCCTTCGCCGAGCGCCTGCTGCTGGAGGCGTCGGCGGAGCTCGAGCGGCGAGGGGTCGACTATGCCGGGGTATCCGTGCACGGCCCAGGCGGGCTCGTTGCGCGGCTCACCGGCATCGAAGAGCAGGACGCGGCGGCGGTATCTGCCGAGCCACATGGCGGCGGAGAGGCCCGCGGGTCCGCCGCCGACGACTATCGCATCCCATGGTTCAGTCGCCATCGACCGCCGCGCTCTCCTGCTGCGCGCGACGCGCCGCTTCCTCCATCTGCTCACGCGTGGTCGGCAGATCGATGCGGAACGTGGTGCCGGAGCCCTCCTCGCTCGTCACTGAAATGCTGCCTCCGTGCGCGTGCACGACATCGTGAGCGATCGCCAGTCCCAGTCCCGCGCCCTTGCTGCGCGCCTGCTCGCCAATCTGGTAGTACTTGTCGAACACGTGTGGGAGCTGCTCGGCGGGCATGCCGGCCCCGGTATCGGACACTTCGATGCGGAACCGGTCGCCCTCGGTCCATCCCCTCACACCGATGCGGCCGCCTTCGGGCGTGAACTTGAGCGCATTGCCGAGGATGTTGCCGAGCACCTGATCACGCAGGCGATCTCCATCCGCGGGGATGCTGGCAGGAGCATCCTCAGCGAGATGCACGCTGAACTGGATGCCCTGCTTGTTGGCGAGCACCTCGAACGTGCGGTGCACGCGTTCGAACAGGTCGGACAGCGAGAGCTCGCCGATCTCGAGCTTGAGACCGCCGGCCTCCAGCCGGCTGATGTCGAGGAGCTGATTGACGAGCTGCGTCAGGATCCGTGACTGCTCCTGTATCGATGTAAGAGCCACCTGCTGCTTCTCCGAAATTTCGCCGTACACACCCTCCTGGATCAGTTCTGCGTACCCGCTCACAACGTTGATCGGCGTCTTCAGCTCGTGGGTTGCGACGCTCATGAAATCCGCCTTCATGCGGTCGAGGTCGGCAAGCTGCCGGGTCATGCTGCGGAACGAGCGTGACAGGTCACCCAGCTCATCACGCCGGTCATACGGCAGGCCGCCCGGCACAATGAACTCGCCGGCGGACACGGCCGCCATCGACCGACGCAGGCTCGTGAGCGGCTGGATGAGTGCGTGGGTGATCCAGGTGCCGAGCAGAACAGCGATGGAGAAGCAGGCCAGCAGTGCGAGCAGTGTGGTGGTGAGTGCGGTCGCGCTGATGAGGCTCGCCGCCTGGAGGTCGGTCTCGCTGCGCGTGTCGATCTCCGAGCCGATGCGCGCCAGCAGCGTGTCCGTCCGCGACAGGATCGAGATCAGCTGTGGCAATCTGTCCGACGCCGCCTGGAGCTCATCGCGAACGACCAGTCCATCCAGGTAGCGGGTCTCGCTCTCGACACGGTCGAGCGAAGTTCCGACCTCGGCCGCCAGCTCGCTGTAGCCGGCTGCTCCGAGATTGTCGACATTCGAGCGGGCGCGGACGAGGGCTGTATCGCGCGGGGGTACACTGGTACTGTCCTCAGGCAGGGCGATGTAGCGGCGCTGCAGTCGGCCGATCTCGCCCAGCTGGTTGTGGAGTCCGCTGAGCGCTGCGTACGCCGCACCATGCGTGGTGCTCACGCTCGTGGCGATCTCGCTCAGGGTCCGCAGCCGGTAGGCGGCGTACAGCGCAGGCAGAACCATCAGCAGGGCAACGCCGCCGATGGTCAGAATGAGGCGTAGCCGCAGCGTCATCGGCGCTGTGTGGACAGTGAAGTGCTCCTGTTAATGGCGGATCGTCTGCTTCACGCGCTCGAGTTCCTGCTTTGTCGCCTCGAGCTCGGTTGTGCGCGCCTGGACCTGCTGCTCCAGCTCACTGACACGGCTGCGCAGCCCATCGCGCTCGGTCGTGATCCGGTTGATGCGGACGACTACGCTCTCCACACCGGACGCCGGCAGCTCGCGCTCGACAGCCGCAACTTCGGCCTCCGCCGCCGCTCTTGCAGCGTCCGCCCGCGCGAGCCGTTCCTCCTGCGCGCCGAGCTCCAGCGCCAGCAGGTAATAGCTCTCACCCACGGGAATCAGCCACGGCTCCAGCTCCGGTATGCTCAGCAGTCGAGCCGCCATCTCGGCGGCCGCCCAGAGACGGCGGTCGGGATTTCGATTGTCGAGATCGGCCGCGATCAGCGCCAGCATCGCCTGCTGGCCGACACGCTCCTGCCAGTGCTCGCGATACAGGGGCTCGAGCAGGGCCTGCGCAGCCGAATACTGCTGCGCTTCCAGCGCTGCCACGCCCTGGTTCAACTGCTCACGGGGGTCCGGCTCCCGCGACATGGAAAGAGCGGCACAGCCAGTGAGACCGGCCGTGGTCAGTGCGAGCAGCAACGCCGCACGTTTCATTTCGTCCCCCCTGGGCCTTGCTGCCTCCCGGACAGCATGTTCTGGAATCGTTTGCTGCGTATGCAATCCGCGGGCCCGCCGCCACAGCCGGTTTCTACTTAGCCCCATATTTGCATATCCGCAAACGCGGGGATACCATCGGACCACGATTGGTCCAAGTCTCAGCCTTTACTCGCCCGGATCGATCCGGGCCCGCACCGCCGACGGATGAGCGATCTATCACAACCGCAGGTCGACGACACCGCCCCCTCCTCCAGTGAGGAGGGGAAATACGTCTATTGCATCATCAAGTCGGCTGACAGCCGGGACTTCGGTCCCATTGGCATCGGCGATGGTGAGAACAAGGTCTACACGGTCAATCATCACGATCTGGCCGCGGTCGTGAGCGACACGCCGATACGCATTTATGATCCAACTCGCGAAAATGTTCTCGCGCACGAGCTCGTGAACGAGACCGTCATGCGCCAGTTCACCGTCATACCGATGTCGTTCGGCACGATCTTCCGCACCGAGGAAGACATCGTAGAGCTGCTGAAGTCGACGTACAAGGCGTTCGACGACGTGCTCGACAAGATGCGCGACAAGATCGAGTTCGGCCTCAAGGTCCTGTGGGATCGCGACAAGGTCATCGGCCGCCTGGAGCAGACCGACGACGAAATCCGCCGCCTCAAGGAAGAGATCACCGGGAACGCCCAGAGCTCCACGTACTTCGCACGCATGCAGCTCGGCCGCCTGGTCGAGGGGGCGCTCGAGAGCACGGCGAACGGCTACGTCATGGACATCCACGAGTCGCTCAAGCCCGTCGCCGTAGCCAGCCGCTCCAACAAGCCGATCGGCGACCGCATGATCATGAATGCCGCCTACCTCGTCGAACGAGCCCGCGAGGAGGAGTTCGACGAAGCCGTGAAGGCGCTCTCACGCAAATACGAGGATGTGCTCTCGTTCAAGTACACCGGGCCGTGGCCGCCATACAACTTCGTCAACATCAAGCTCCGGCTGGAGCGCGCGGACGCTTGAACGGCAAGGGCGAGGGAGGGGGATGGGGTGAGTTCATGGGCGAAGGTGAGGGTGAGGGTGGGGGCGAGGACGGAACCCCGATGTCTCCGGTCGTCTCACCCTCACCCTCACCCTCACCCTCACCCTTCAACTCACCCTCACCCTGTCCCTCACCCTTGCTTCAATAGATAATGGGCATTCTCAAGCACCTTCTGTTCTGGCCTGTAACAGGCCCGCTCTTCCTGACGGAGTTCTCGATGAACAAGGTGCAGGGGGTGGTGCGGGAGGAGCTCACGGACGACACGCGGATCAAGGCCGAGCTGATGGAGCTTCAGCTGAAGCTGGAGCTCGGGGACATAGACGACGACGAGTACGTCGCCGCCGAAGGTGACCTGATGCAGCAGCTGCGGGAGATCCGGCAGTGGCGTGAGCAGTTCGGCATGGGCGTCTCCGGCGGTCCCGTCCGCGTGCAGGCGTCGCGCGACGATGAGACGGTGGAGCCGGACGACAGCGCCGATGTAGTGGATGAGGATGAGGCGCGTGCGGCCCGCGCGGCTGATGATGTGAATGAAGCGGAACGTGCCGCCAGCACAAAGGGCGATGAGTCCGAACGTGCCGCGCGCACGAAGGATGGCACGCGTGACGAGGATGGCGCGGGGGACGATCGTCGTCCGCGGGTCGCCGATCCCGGCGGTGGAGCCGACATAGAGATCAACCTCGACTGGGACTGACCGCAAATGACCGGCTTGCTCGAGGCGGTCGGCGATGCGGACTTCGTATTCGTCACCGGCAAGGGCGGCACAGGGAAGACAACGACGGCGGGGGGCCTCTCCCTCGAAGTCGCGGATTCCGGCACACCCACTCACCTCATCTCGACCGATCCCGCGCACTCTCTCGCAGACCTGTTCCAGCACCCTGTCGGCGGCCACATCAAAGCATCCGGGTGCTCGGAGCTGCTCCGCATCGAGGAGTTCGATGCCGCCGCAGCGGGCGATGCATGGCTGGCGCGTGCGCTGGGACCCGTTACCGCCATCGTCGAGGCCGGCACCTACCTGGATGGCGATGATGTCGCCGCATTCAGTCGTCTGGCACTCCCCGGGATCGACGAGATGATGGCCGTGCTCCGCCTGGTGCAACTCCAGGACGAGTACGGCGGCTCCGCCCCGGGCACGAGGACCCGCGTCGTGGTGGACACCGCCCCGACGGGGCATACACTCCGGCTGCTGGATGCGGCCGACACCTATGAAGGGATAGCCCGCGCGCTGCGCGCGATGGCGGACAAGGCTGCAGCAGTCGCCGGCGCCATGACGGGACGAGCCGTCCACATGGCCGGTGAGGACATCATCGACGAGCTTGAGCGCGTCGTCGCCGCCTATCGGGAGCGGGTGCTCGCGCCCGCCGCGTTCGTCATTGCGGCGCGGGGCGGCTCCGTCGTGGAAGCGGAAAGCCGGCGCCTCGCCGAAGAGCTGCGCCGCCGCAGCCTCCGTGTCGCAGCTGTGGTGGTGACGGGTCGGACAGGGACAGCGCCGCTCGCAGGTATCGAGGCGTTCCACGTCGACATGCTCGAAGGTCTGTCCGGCTGCGATGGCCTGCGGATGTGGCGTGATCATGTCGGCGCAGGCCGGCCTCTAACGTCCGGACCAGGTCCGCGACCGGGGTGGCGCGACAAT